>JAUWCW010000010.1 GCA_030609125.1 Candidatus Rokuibacteriota bacterium | reverse complement strand
ACATGATCCGCATCTGCCTCCGGCGGGGACCGTCGAATTCACAGAAAAAGACCCCCTGCCAGGTTCCGAGATCCAACTCTCCATCCGCCACCCGGACCGTGACCGAACTGCCGACGAGGACCGTCTTGATGTGAGCCGCCGAGTTTCCTTCGGCGTGCCGCCACCCGCTCTCCCAGGGCACCATCCGGTCCAGGTGTCTGAGGATATCCTCGGCGACGGCCGGGTCGGCATGCTCGTTGATGGTGACGCCCGCCGTGGTGTGAGGGACACTCACCGTCATCCTTCCGTGTTCGATCTTCTCCTCGCCCACTATCTTCCTCAGCTCACCGGTTACATCTATCATCTGGCTCCGCCCCTTCGTGGCGACCTGGAGCGTCCTGCTGATCAGCGTCATCGCATCTCCCTCCTCACACCTTCTCCCTTTTTTCAAGGAGCGCCCCAAGGGCCCCCCGCACCTTGATCGCCCCTTCCGGGCAGAGCTCATAGCAGCAGAAGCACTGGTGGCACAGCTCCTGCCGAACCGTGTAATGGCCCCCACTTTCGACCATCGCTCCCGCCGGACACGCTTGCCGGCATTCATCACAGCCGACGCACTCGCCCTTTTCCACCTGTATGCGGGACCTGCGGAGAAGGTTGAAGACCAGCCGATTGGAGAGAAAGGTCATGAGTCCGAGCCGGAACATGGAGGGAAGACTGAAGCCGTCCACGGGGGAGACGTTGCCGTCGAAGACAATCTTCTCCAGGCTCCCCAGACCCCTCGCGGCGGCGATGGCCAGATGGTCTATCCTCCCGGGCTCGACACCCATGATTCGCGCCGCCGCCGCGTCCGCCGCCACGGGATCGTCGGAGGCCAGAATCCTGCCGACCGCCCTCGGGCTCCCGTGGGAGGGCCCGTTCCCCTCCATGGCCACCACCGCGTCCGTCAGCGCAAGATCGGGAGGGCGCAGGGAGTAAACGTCCACGAGGGCCGCCGCGAAGTCCTTTCTTCCCCGGGCGAGGGAGTGGAGCTTCACCTTTTCTCCGCCGGCGAGAATGCCGTACATGTTCTTCACGGCCCCGGTGAGAAGGGTCAGACAGTGGGTCTTGAGTTTCGGGACAGATATAACGAAATCGGCATCCAGCACGTGCCGCGACACCACGACCTCGTCGACGAACTCCGAGCGAATGCCCACCCTGACGGTGTTGCGGCCGAGGTCGACGAATGCGTCTCCGGCGGCATCGAGCAGGCCGGTGGCGCGGAAACAGTGCTCGCCGGCGCCGTAGCCCCTCGCGCCGGGATTGTCTCCCACCATGACTTTCGCGCCGCGGCGGCGCAGGGAAGCGACGAGAGAGCGAACCAGGCTGGGGTGGGTGGTCACCGCCTGCTCCGGCTCCGCGGCCATGAGACAGTTCGGTTTGACCAGCACCGTGCGCCCGTCGAGGGAAGGGGCAAACTCGTCGAGAAGATCTCCGACGACGGCGTCTTCCACCGGGTAGGCGGCCTCCCGGATTAGAACCTTAGCGCCCACGCTGGCGTTCCTCGTCTCCGGATACCCGGGCGAGGCCGGTGAACGAGCCGACTTCTATCCGGTATGAGACGCCGCGTCTTTCGCCGGTCTTCAGAACGGCTCCACTGGAGTGCCCCTGGGGGAAGTACCTGAGCAGCGCCGGGCTCATGGAGACGATCTCCAATCCCTCCGGCACGGGCAGCGCCTCCGGCTCCTCCCCGGAGCCCTCCTCGCGCAGGAGCAAATCCCCTCCTTCCTCTTCGAAAGTGAGAACCAGGACTTTTCCGCCCGCCACCGCGCGGCGCCGGAGGTCGTCGAGTGTGGCGGTTATCTTACGCAGCGCCGCCTCGCTACGGGTTCTCTGAAGGTGGGGCTGGAGGTTCGGGTAGACAAGAGCGCCGGCCAGTGAGATCAGCAACAGCACCAGAAGCATCTCGAGCAGGGTGAAGCCCCCCGGGGATGGACGGCGGATATCAGTCACCGCCGAAGCGGATCTCCTTCTCGCCGCTGCCGGTGGAGTAGAGCTCGAAGTCCGTGCCGCCCTCGAGGGACTGGTAGAAGTACTCATTGCCCCAGGGATCTTTTGGAATCCTGGCGGGCCGCAGATAAGGACCGTTCCACTTCGGCGAAGCCGACTCGAGAAGCTCCTCCAGCGCGTCGGGGTAACGCCCCTCGTCGAGGCGGAAGGTGTCGACGGCCACGGCGAGGATCATCATCTGGTGCTTCGCCGTCTCCAGTTCCGCCTTCTTGACCTTGGGGCCGATGGTCTGCACCACGATGGTGGAAAAGAGGGCCAGGATGAAGAGCACCACCATGAGCTCAATCAATGTGAGCCCCGACGGGCTGCGCAGATACTTCATCTTCACTCTCCCCGCCTCTTCAGAAGACCATCTGGTTGACACTGAAGATCGCCCAGAGAATCGAAAGGATGATCGATCCGATGGCGATCCCCATGACAAGGATGATAATTGGCTCAAAGAGGGAAAGCAATCTTTTCACTCCCCTCTCGACCTCCCTGTCGAAGGCGGTGGCTATGGTCAGCAGCATCTCCTCCAGTTTTCCCGTTTCCTCGCCGACGGTCACCATGTGCAGAAAGAGCGGCGGGAAGACGCCGGCTTTCCGCAGGGGCTCCGCGATCCCCTGCCCCTCCTTGAGCCCGGTCTGCACCCTCGCCACCGAACGCGAGAAGACCGTGTTCGTCAGCGTGTCGGTGACGATTTCGAGAGCCTTCAGGATCGGCACCCCCCCCTGGATCAGCGTGCCGAGGACCCGGGAGAACCGGGAGACCTGTATTCGCACCACCAGGCCCCCGAGACCGGGCAGGCGCAGGACCTTCCTGTCCCACCACTCCTTTCCCTGCCGGGAGCGGAAAAAGGCGGTGGCGGCCGCCGCCGTCAAGGCCAAGGCGACGGCGAGGACCCACCAGTAGTCCCGGAAGGCCTCGCTGAAGGCTATGAGAATGCGTGTCGGCCTGGGAATACTGTCGGTCATGTCCGAAAAGGCGGCGCCGAATTTGGGAACCACGAACCCCAGGAGCACACCGACCGCCGTCACGGCGAAGAAGGAAAGAAAGGCCGGGTAGGTCAGGGCGGTGACTATGACATCCCGGAAGCGCTGCCACTCTTCGAGGAACTCGGCCAGCCTGGTCAGGATCCTGTCGAGGCTGCCGCTCGCCTCCCCCGCCCTCACCATGCTCACGTAGAGGGTGGAGAAGTGCCGGGGGTGGAGGGCCAGCGCATCGGCGAAGGTGCTCCCCTCCTCTACGCTCCGCCGCACCTTTTCCACCACGGAGCCGAAGGAGTCGCTCTGGACGAGCTCGCCCGATATGGCGAGGCACCTGTCGAGAGGAAGCCCTGCGGCGAGAAGGAGAGCGAGCTGCTGGGTGAAGTGGATCAGCACGCGCCCCTGCACCCGCGACAGGGGACGAAAACCGAAGCCCTTCTCCCCCCCTCCCTCCTTCTTCCGGCTGATGCCGAGGGGATAAAAGTTCAGCTCCTGGAGACGGGCCGCCACGGCATCGGCATCCTTGGCCTCCATGCGCCCCTCGACTTTCTTGCCGCCCCGGTCCGTCGCCTTGTATGTGAATACAGCCATGGTCTCAGGGAATGTCTTGATTCATGAAAACAACCGACATTATTCGTCCTGGGTGACTCGCAGGACTTCGCTCAGCGTCGTTATCCCCCGCCGCACCTTGGCTATGCCGTCTTCTCTCAGGGTCCGCATCCCTTCCGCCACGGCTACCTCCCGGATGGCACTGGCGCTTGTCTGTTTGAGGACGAGTCTTCTGATCTGCTCGCTCATCACCATCAGCTCGAAGATGCCGACGCGCCCCCTGAAGCCCGTCCGGTTGCACGCCTCGCAGCCTTCTCCGGCCCGATAGTCTCCCGGCGGGAAGTCACCTTCCCCGCTGAGTCTTGCCAGGAGCGAGGGGTCCGGCATCTTCTCCACCGCGCAGTCCGGGCAGACCTTGCGCACGAGCCGCTGAGCGAGAATGCCCGTGACCGACGAGGCGATGAGGAAGCCCTCCAGACCCATGTCGATCAGCCTCGCCACGGCGCCCGGGGCGTCGTTGGTGTGAACGGTGGAGAAGACCAGGTGCCCCGTCAGGGCCGCGTGTACGGCGATGTCCGCCGTCTCCTGATCGCGGATCTCCCCGACCATGACGATGTCCGGATCCTGGCGAACGATGGACCTGAGCCCGTTGGCGAAGGTGAGCCCGATGCGGGGCATGACCTGGATCTGGTTTATGCCCTCTATCTGGTACTCCACAGGGTCCTCGATCGTGATGATCTTCTTCTCCACCGACTTGATGCGGTCCAGGGAGGCGTAGAGAGTCGTCGTCTTGCCGCTCCCCGTCGGTCCCGTCACGAGAAGCATGCCGTGCGGCCGCGAGACGAGCCCCTCGAAGCGGCGGAGCGCCTCGCTGTCGAAGCCGAGCGATTCCAGGGTGATCAGGACGGCGCTCCTGTCAAGAAGGCGCAGCACGAGACTCTCACCGAAGACCGTCGGCACCGTGGAGACACGGATGTCTATGCTGCGCTCCTCAACTCTCACCCGTATCCTTCCGTCCTGGGGGAGGCGCCGCTCGGCGATGTTCATCTTGGCCATGAGTTTCAGGCGCGAAATGATCGCCGCCTGCAGCCTCTTGGGAGGAGAGTCGACCTCGTGCAGCACCCCGTCGATACGGTACCGCACCACAAGCCTCTCCTCGAAAGGCTCGAAATGGATGTCGCTGGCGCCCGCCTCGACGGCCCGGTGGATGAGAAGGTTGACCAGCCGTATCACCGGCGCCTCGGACGCCATGTCCCGCAGGTGCTCCTCGTCCTCTTCCGCCGGTCCGGAGATGACCTCTATTTCTTCGCCGCCCATGTCCTCGATGATCTTGCTGACGGTGGTGACCCCCGATCCGTAGAGGCGGTCGATGGCCTCGAGAATAACTCCCTCCTCGCCGACGCGGGGCTCCACTTCGTACCCCGTGTGCATACGCACCGCGTCCAGGGTTTCGATGTCCGCGGGATTCGCCATGACTATCTGCAGAACGTTGTTCTCCAGAAAGAGAGGGAGAAAAAGGTACTGTTTCATGAAATTAACGGAAAAACTTCCGTTGAGGAGCTGGGCCTCCGGGTAATCGTCCGCCTCCAGGTAGGGGATACCGAAACGCCGCGCAAGGTCCCGCCCGCTCTCGGACATCGCCTGCGAGCCTGTCTCTTCTTCAGCCCGGGGAGGCAACGAGGTATCGCCCATTCGACTCCTTCTCCTTCGTATCAATGTACCCCCGCCCGCCTTCCCGAGTCAAATCCCTCCACGCCCGGGCAGGCGGCAGGATATCCGGGGCGACATTGACAGAAGGCCCTGTTCCGGCTAGATAGATGCATGGCCTTCGCTCACTGTCGCGTCCCCGCCCTTTCGGCGGCCGCCCTGCTTCTGGCGCTCGCCCACGGCGGCTGTGGAACGGCGAATTTCAATCTTTTTCCTGACGCCGCCGATCCCCTGACGGAGCACACCCTGGAGGGAACGGGGCACGAGAAGGTCCTGGTCATTCCCGTGCAGGGGAACATCTCCGACTCGTCGAAGAGAGGATTTGTGCGGTCCCGGCCAAGCCTGGTTCAGGAGGTCGTCTCCCGCCTCAAGAAAGCGGAGAAGGACAAGAGGATCGGGGCCGTTGTTCTGCAGGTTGACTCACCGGGAGGGACCGTCACGGCCAGCGATGTGCTTTACCACGAGATCGCCTCCTTCAGGGAACGGGCGAAAGTGCCTGTCGTGGCGGCCCTGATGAAGACCGCCACGTCCGGCGCGTACTACATCTCGCTCCCGGCGGACTACATCATGGCCCACCCGACGACCGTCACCGGATCGACGGGGGTCATCTTCCTGCGGCCCAAGGTAACGGGCCTCATTTCGAAGATCGGCGTGGAGGTGATCGTCAGCAAGTCGGGGAAGCTCAAGGACATGGGCTCCCCCTTCCGGCCCGACACCGCCGAGGAGCGGGAAATCCTCCAGGGGATGATCGACGAGTTCGCCCGGCGCTTCATCGGCCTTGTCACCACCCACCGCAACCCCGGCGAGGCGGCCCTGGCAACAATCTCCACGGCCCGTGTATTTCTCGCCGAGGAGGCTCGGGAGCTCGGGCTGGTGGACGGCATCGGATACCTCGACGACGCTCTCGCCCGGGCACGGCAGCTGGGGGGCCTGGGGGAGGATGCAAGGGTCGTCGTCTACCGCAGGCGCAGCTACCCCGACGACACCCTCTACAACACCGCCGCCGCGCAGGGCGGCTCGGGTGAACTGCACCTGGTCGATTTCGGCCTCCCGCCGTCAGTCGGCTCCGTGGAGGCCGGCTTTCACTACCTCTGGCTTCCCGGGGTCACCGGGGAGTAGGCCGCCGTGGCGGAGAGCTACTCAGTCGTGCCTATCGGGAAAGTCCGCTCCGCCCTCACCGACCCCGCCGACGCTCCCCGGCAGGGGAGGGACACGGGCACGGAGGCGACCCTGGAGATCGATCCGGCCTACGCGGAAGCGCTGTCGGGGATTGAGGAAAACGAACGGCTCCTGGTCGTCTGCTGGCTCCACCTCGCCGGGAGAGGCCGGCTGAAGGTTAACCCCCGGGGCGATCCCGCCAGCCCGGCCCGTGGGGTCTTCGCCACCCGCAGCCCCCTGCGCCCCAATCCTTTTGCCATCTACACCGTGGAACTCCTGGAGGTCCGGGGTACGTCTCTTCGCGTTCGCGGCGTCGACGCCGTGGACGGCACACCCGTGCTTGACATACGGCCGCACAGGCCGAGCCTTGATGGATAAATGACAAGCCGAAGGGCTCGGGATGACAAAATGAGGGGCTCAGAATGACGGAGTGGACGGGCGCTCTGGAAAAGTATATACTTTCTCAACTGCAATCGTTGTTATCCCAGATGTGATTTCGAGCTGATTTACTCTTGAACACAACGGTTCGTGCAAGGCACTCGCGCCGGCAGTCGGCAAATCAGCCGGAACCGCCTGAAAACGCGAGTCTGGAAGATGGAGAAAGACGGATGACTGTGAGCTGCAACCATGAAGGGCTGAACCGCTGGGTTAAGGAAGTGGCGGCGATGTGCAAGCCCGCGCGCGTGGAATGGTGTGACGGATCAAAGGAAGAGTACGACCGCCTGATGGCCCTTATGGTCGAGCAGGGAGGGGCCACTCCCCTGAAGAAGAGACCCAACAGTTTTGCCTTCTGCTCCGACCCTTCGGACGTGGCCCGGGTGGAGGACCAGACCTACATAAGCACGCCCACGCAGGACGAGGCGGGCCCGACGAACAACTGGATGGATCCCGACGAACTCAAGCCGCGGATGCTGGAGCTCTACGACGGCTGCATGGGGGGGCGCACAATGTACGTCATCCCCTTTTCGATGGGACCCGTCGGCTCTCCGCTGGCGAAGATCGGTGTCGAGATCACCGACAGCCCCTACGTGGTCTGCAACATGCACATCATGACCCGGGTGGGATCGAGGGTCCTGGAAGTGCTCGGCACGGACGGGGAGTTCGTCCCCTGCCTGCACTCCATCGGCGCACCCCTCAAGCCCGGGCAGAAAGACGTCACCTGGCCCTGCGCCCCGCTGGAGAAGAAGTACATCAGCCACTTTCCCCAGGAGAACACCATCTGGTCCTACGGCTCAGGCTACGGCGGCAACGCCCTTCTGGGCAAGAAGTGCCTCGCCCTGCGCATCGCCTCGGCGATTGCCAGGCGGGAGGGCTGGATGGCGGAACACATGCTCATCCTGCGCCTGACCAGCCCCGAGGGGAAGCAGTACCACATCGGCGGGGCCTTTCCGTCAGCCTGCGGCAAAACCAACCTGGCCATGCTCCGGCCCACCATACCGGGATGGAAGGTGGAGACCATCGGGGACGACATCGCCTGGATGAAGGTCGGCCCCGACGGCAGGCTCTACGCCATCAATCCGGAGGCCGGCTTCTTCGGCGTTGCCCCCGGGACCTCATATGAGACCAACCCGATGGCGATGGACACCTTGAAAGAAAACTGCATCTTCACCAACTGCGCCCTCACCGACGACGGCGACATCTGGTGGGAAGGGATGGACGGGCCCGTCCCGTCGCACGCCATCGACTGGAAGTGCCGCGATTGGACGCCTGAGAGCCCGGAGGCCGCGGCGCACCCCAACGCCCGTTTCACCGCCCCCGCTTCCCAGTGCCCGACGATCAGCCCGGATTGGGAAAACCCGGAAGGCGTCCCCATCGACATCTTCATTTTCGGCGGCCGCCGGACCTCGGTGGTGCCCCTGGTACACGAGGCCTTCAACTGGAACCACGGCGTCTTTCTCGGAGCCACCGCCGCCTCGGAAACCACTGCCGCCAATATCGGCGCCGTCGGCAACCTGCGCCGTGACCCCTTCGCCATGAAGCCCTTCTGCGGCTACAACATGGGCGACTACTTCCATCACTGGTTCGACATGGGCGACCGGCTGGGGGAAAAAGCCCCCAGGATCTTCTACGTCAACTGGTTCAGGCAGACCCCCGACGGCCGCTGGCTCTGGCCGGGCTTTGGAGAGAACAGCCGGGTCCTGAAGTGGATGTGTGACCGCGTTGACGGAACGGTCGGGGCAAAGGAGACCCCCATAGGCCTGATGCCCGAAGAGGGCGGGCTGGACATCAGCGGCCTCGACGTCAGTGCCGAGGACATGACCGAACTCCTGACCGTCGACACCGAGGCGATGAAGGCCGAAATTCCCGATATCCAGGCCCACTTCGACCAGTTCGGCGACCGGCTGCCGGGGCGGCTCAGGAAAGAGCTGGGAAAACTCAAGGAACGACTCGAACGTTCCTGAATCAAAGGAAGGTGAGCATGCATCCTACAGACCCGAAGAAGATACAGGAACTCAACGAGTTCGCCGAGAGCCTCAACGTCTTTGCCCTTCAGGAACTGAAGGACATCAAGAGACGCCCCGACCTCCTGGCGAGGATTCGCTTCGACGTGACGCCGCAGATGATCATGGCGCCCCGCGTCGGACCGAAGGCTGTCAGGGACACCGCGGGCTGCTCCTTCTACATCGAAACCCACGAGGATCCCCCAACCCTCATGCTGATGAGGGTCGGCAAGGAAGGCGTCATGACCACCGTGGGCAGGATTGACGAGATCCCCGCGGAAATGCTCAAGAGGGCCATCGATTCCCCACCCGACCCTCCGGCGAATGCCATGTACGCCATCACCGACGAGATCGTTGACTGGCTGAAAAAAGAGCTGGATCTCAAGGAAGCCTGATGCGCTCTCCCTCCCCTCTTTCCTGAAACGAGTCCCATGGATCCGTACGGCAAGGACGAGCTGCTCAGGTTCTACGACCGTCACCTTGCCAGGTTCGGCGACTTGCCGGAGGCGCTGCGGTGGACCTCAGTGGGCCAGCACTCCAGATACCTCGCCATCCTCGAAGCTGCGGGCGACCTTACGGGCAAGGATGTCCTCGACTTTGGCTGCGGCAAGGGAGACCTCTACGGTTTCTTTCGCGACAGCGGGCGTCTGGTGCGCTACTGCGGCATCGACGTCAATGAAAATCTCGTCGGCCTGGCGCGGCGGAAGCACCCGGAAGTTGAGTTCCTCGTTCACGACATCGAAGAGGAGCGGCTGGACCGCACCTTCGATGTGATCCTCATCTGCGGCGTCTTCAATCTGCGCATCGCCGGGATCGCGGATTCGCTGCGCGCGTCTCTCAGGAAGCTCATGCCGATGTGCCGCGAGAGCCTCCACCTCAACGTTCCTTCCGCCCGCGCGGCGTACAGGGAGATGGACATGCACTACGAGGAACCGGAGGCACTGCTGGGCTTCGCCCGCGAAGAACTCTCCCCTTCAGCGACCCTTCACGACGACCTCATGGAGGACGAACTCATCCTCTCCGTCCACAAGAAAGGTATCTGATTTATCTTCCCCGCAAGAGCACATCGGATACCTTTTTCGCGTGCCTTCTATTTTGAGGTGAGGTAGGCCGCTTCCCTTCTTCCCTTTTCTTCGTCGACGAAGAGCAGGAGCGTTCCGCCGGCGATGAAAAGAAGCGCCAGGGACGTGATGCTCACCCTCGACGCAGTGTCGCTGCTGTAGCCGAGGGACCTTACGAGCAGACCCGTCCCCCCCATGAGCACCGGCCCGATGACGGCGGCGAACTTGCCGAGCATGTTGTAGAAACCGAAGTACTCCGCCGCTTTATCGGCGGGGATGATCCTGGCATAAAAAGAGCGGCTCAGCGCCTGGACCCCGCCCTGGACGAGGCCGATGGCGCCGGCCATGATGAAGAACTCGTGGCGCTCCTTCATGAAAGCCCCCCAGATGGAGATGATCAGGTAGACGCCGATGGCGATGAGGATCGCCCTCTTGGCGCCGATCTTCCTGCCGATCTGCCCGAAGGCGATGGCCGACGGGAAGCCGACGAACTGCGTCATCAGAAGGGCCAGGATCAGGTCGTTGGGCTCGAAGCCGATGGACATGCCGTAGTCGACGGCCATGCGGACGATGGTGTCCACGCCGTCGATGTAGAGCCAGTACGCCGCCAGGAAGAGGGCGATGGTCTTGAGGTGGCGGATCTCCCTGAACGTGCTGCCGAGCTGCCGTGCGCCGGCGCGCAGCATGGCGAAACCCGCCTGCTCCCGCGCCCCGTCGGGCTCCTTCACGAAGATAATGAGCGGGAGTGAAAAGACCGCCCACCATATCCCCACGGTGAGGAAGGAGAACTTCACCGCCGCGACGGCATCGGCGAAGCCGAAGGTCTCTGGCCGCAGTGTCATCCAGACATTGAAGGAAAAGAGGACCCCTCCTCCGAGATACCCCACGGCGAACCCCAGGGCCGAGATCTGGTCCAGCTTCTTCTCGGGAGAGACGACGGTGAGCAGGGCGTCGTAGAAAATGTTGCTCCCCGAAAAACCGATGGTGGCGCAGACGAAGAGAAAAGCCGCCAGCTGCCAGTTTCCGTGGGCCACGAAGGTGAGGGAGGAGGTCATCACAACTCCCATAAAGGCGAAGAAGATAAGGAACCTCTTGCGGGAGGAGCCCCTGTCGGCAATGGCCCCCAGGAGCGGGGCGCAGGCGGCGACGAGGACACCTCCTATCGAGTTGGCCAGTCCCAGGCGGGCGGTGCTCACCGTCGCGTCGGCGCCGGCACTCCAGTACTGCTTGAAGAAAATGGGGAAGAAGCCCGCCATGACCGTGGTGGCGAAAGCGGAGTTGGCCCAGTCGTACAGGCTCCACCCGGCGATCGCCTTCCTGTTCAGCTGCCCCACCGATGCACCGCCTTTCCCGATTGCGGCCCCCTGCCGGATTGAGTCAGAGGAGTAACAGAGTCCCGTTGTGCCGGCCCCAAAAACCCGGCATTGAACTCATAGCGTCCAGAGCGCCCCCTGTCAAGAGTGCGGACCTGAGCCCTTGCTTGACAGGGCGGGCTCAGCGGGGGTACAAGAAAACCTCTCCGGGAGGGTTGTTCCATGTCCGACACGCAGGGGTCCCGCCGCGCTTTCGAGCGTTTCACCAGGGCCTTCGCCCGCCTGATGGGCTCACTCTTCTTCCGGGAGATCCAGGTCGAGGGAGCCGGCCGCGTCCCGCGGGAGGGGCCGCTCGTCTACGCCGCCAACCACCCCAACGCCCTGGTGGACCCGGTCCTGGTTACCGGCTTTCTACCGCGGACACCGCGCTTTCTCGCCAAACACACCCTCTGGGACATCTGGACGGTCCGTCCCTTCCTCCGGCTCGCCGGCAGCGTTCCCGTCTACCGGATACAGGACAAGGGAACGCGGGCCTCGCAGAACCTGCAGACCTTCGACGCCTGCTACAGGGCGCTGGCCGAGGGAGCGGTGATCGGCATTTTTCCCGAAGGTGTGAGCTACACCGAGCCGTCCATGATGCCCGTCAAGACGGGCGTGGCCCGCATCGTCCTCGGCGCGGAGGAAAAATACGGACCCCTCGGCATAAAGATCGTTCCCGTGGGGCTGACCTTCGACGCCAAGCACCTCTTCAGGTCCAGGGCGCTCCTGACCGTTGGAGAACCCGTCGATCCCTCAGCGGAGGCTGCCCGCCAGGCGGACGATCAGCGCGGAGCGCGCAACGCCCTGACCGCCCGCGTGGAGGAAGCGCTCCGCGGCGTCACCCTCAACTACGGTTCGTGGGAGGAGGCGCGCCTCCTGGAAAGGGCCGGCGACCTCTACGCCCGGGGCCCCTCGGAGCTGCCCGAGCGTCTCGGCATGGCCAGCCTCTTCGAGGTGAGAAAGCGGTTCGCCGAAGGGTACGAAGTGATGAAGGAGCGCGCCCCGGACCAGGTCGCCGCACTGGCCCGCGACGTCGAACGCTACGACAGGATGCTGCGCGCCACCGGCCTGCGCGACGAGCAGGTCGTATCGAGCTACTCCCGGAGCCGCGTCGCGGGCTACCTTCTGCGGACGCTGGGCCGGCTGGTCGTTCTTCTGCCCATCGCCCTGATCGGGACCCTCCTCAACTGGCTCCCGTACGAGGCGACAAAGCACGTCGCCCGCAAGGAGCGCGAAACCCCGCAGATGCTGGGCACCATGAAGATCTTCGGAGGCATCTTCATCTACCCCATCGCCTGGGCCCTCGAGACCGTCCTGGCCGGCATCTTTCTCGGGGGAACCTGGGCCGTCGTGACGGCCCTCCTTGCACCGCTCACCGGGTACATCGCCATGAACTTCCACGAGGAGCGCGGGAGCTTCTGGCGCGAGTCTCTCAGCTACCTCCGGCTCCGCGGCGGGCGCAGGGTCTGGAACGACCTGAGAGAGCGGCGCCGGGCCCTGGCCGACCAGGTCGCCGGGATGGCGGTCGAGTACCGCGACAACGCGCACTCCGAAGGAGGATGAAAAGAGAGTGAACGACCCGAGAATCAGGAAGCTCGCAGGCATCATCGTCAACTACTCCACGGCGGTGAATAAGGGGGACGTAGTCCTCATCAGCGCCGTCGGGGAGGAGTGCGTGCCCCTCGTCAAGGAGGTGCACCGCCTCTGCCTCCTCCGCCGGGCGGCCCACGTGGAGATCTCCTTCAGCTTCCCGGAGATCACGAAGGATCTCTACCGCTTCGGGACGCGGGAGCAGCTCTCCCGTTTTCCCCGCCACAAGCTCGACTTTCTGAAGAAGGTCGACGTCTCCATCGGCATCGGGGCGGTGCAGAACTCGAAGGTCTACGCCGGCTCCGACCAGGAGCTGCAGCTGCTTCACGAGAAGACCCTCCGCCCCCTCCTCGACCGGCGCGTAAATCACACCCGCTGGGTCGTCTGCCGCTATCCCACCCACGGCGCCGCCCAGAGCGCGGGGATGTCCCTCGAGGAGTACGAGGACTTCACCTTCCGCGCCTGTAATCTCGACTGGGCGCGGGAGTCGAGAAAGCAGGAGCCGCTGCGACGTCTCCTGGAGCGGGCCGACAGGGTCCATGTCGAGGCTCCCGGAACGGACTTCTCCTTCAGTCTCAAAGGGCTCCCCGGGGTCAAGGCCGACGGACAGAGGAACCTTCCCGACGGGGAGGTCTTCTCGGCGCCGGTGAGGCGCTCGGTGGAAGGGATCATCACCTTCAACTGCCCGACGACCTATGACGGGCGAACCTTCGAGAGCATCGTTCTCGAGTTCTCGCGAGGCAAGGCGGTAAAGGCAACGTGCCGGTCGGGAGAAAGGGCGCTGAACCGCATCCTTGACATCGACCCCGGCGCGAGGTACGTGGGCGAGTTCTCCTTCGGCACCAACCGGAGGATCAGGGAGCCCGTGGGGAGCACCCTCTTCGACGAGAAAATGTTCGGCTCCATCCACCTCGCCCTCGGCAACGCTTACCGCCGCTGCTTCAACGGCAATCGCTCGGCAATCCACTGGGACATCGTCACCCGGCTGGGACGCGCGGGCCGGGTCGTCATCGACGGGAAGACTGTCTTCGCCAAGGGCCGGTTCACCCTCCCCTCCCTCGCCCCCCTCAACCGAGCGCGCTGAATCGATGCCGGAGCTGAAGCCTCTCATCAGGCGCTTCGCCACCGGCGGGGACCGCGGCTCGGCTGCCCTGTCTCCGGCAGCACGCCATACTGCTCGTCCCTCCCCCGGCAAGAGCGGTCGCTGCGTCGTGGAAAGCGTTTTGTTCCAGCGTGCTTTTGGGCTGTTTCTGTTGTATTATCCGAACATTCAAAACCACTCTGGAGGCACTGACAATCGATGACAAGATCCCGTGTATATACCGTTCTGTTCATGACAGCCCTCTTCGCCTTCACCCTCTTTTCCTGCGGCGGGGGTAAAGAGAAACCGTCAGCCGGGACGCCGGCATCCGCACCTCCGGCCCCCCTGAAACTCGCCCTTCTTCCCATCACCGACGTCCTCCCCTTCTACCTGGCCGAGGAGAAGGGGTACTTCACCGAGGAGGGTCTGGACGTAACCGCCATCCCGGTCTCGAGCGCCCTCGAGCGCGACCAGCTCCTGCAGGCCGGCCAGGTGGACGGCATGCTCGGCGAGCTCGCGGCGGCAGCTATCTTCAACCGCGAGGAAACCCGCATCCGTGTCGTGATGACCGCCCGGAAGGCCTATGCGGGATCTCCCATCTTCCGCGTGATCGCTGCGCCGGGAAGCGGGATCACCACCCCGGCCGACCTGGCCGGCGTGCCGGTGGCCATCTCGGAGAACACCATCATCGAGTACATCACCGACCGTCTCCTGCAGGCGGAGGGGCTGAGCCCGGACGAGATCGTCAGCCAGTCGGTCCCGGCCATCCCCGAGCGCTACCAGCTGCTGATGGAAGGAAAGATCCGGGCCGCCACCCTCCCCGACCCCCTCGCCCAGAGCGCCATCACCTCCGGGGCGACCCTGGTGGTGGACGACGCCTCGCACCCGATCTACGCCGTCACCATCCTCGCCTTCAGGGACGCCACCCTCCGCGAGAACCCCGAGGGGGTGCGGCGCTTCCTGGCGGTCTGGAACCGCGCCGCGGAGGAGATCAACGCCGACCCGACGGCCTACCGTGCGCTCCTCCTTCAGAAGGTGCGGGTGCCGAAGAACGTCCAGGAGACATTTTCCATTCCCCCCTTCCCCATCGGCGAGATCCCCTCACGGAACCAGTGGGGGGACGTCGTGGCGTGGCTCTCCGGCAAGGGCCTGATCGACGGCGAGTCGCCGTACGACACCTCCGTCACCGGGGAGTTTCTCGCCCAATCTAAATGATTGACGTCCGGAATCTGACGTTCACCTTCGGCCGGAAGCAGCCGATCTTCGAGAGCTTCAGCTGGCGCGTGGGAGCCGGCGAGTCCTGGGCGGTCATCGGCGCCTCGGGCTGCGGAAAGACGACCCTCCTCTACCTGCTGGCGGGTCTGCTGCGCCCCGCCTCCGGCAGCGTCCGCATCGCCGGCAGCGCCGTGGAGAGACCCCGGCCGGGGACGGGCCTCATCCTGCAGGACCACGGTCTTCTCCCCTGGGCGCCGGTCTGGAAGAACGCCATACTGGGCCTCACGATACGGCAGTTCTACGGCCCCGACGGCCTCCACGCCCCCGCCGGCGAGACAATCGACCGGGAGGAGGCAAAGAGGCGGGTTGAATACTGGCTCGAGCGCCTCGGCATCGCCCATCTTGCCTCCAGCTACCCCTCACAGCTCTCCGGCGGGCAGCGCCAGAGAACGGCCATTGCCCGCACCCTGGCCCTCAAGCCGGACCTGCTGCTCATGGACGAGCCCTTCTCCGCCCTCGACGCACCGACCCGGGAAGATCTGCAGGAGCTCAGCCACGAGCTGCGACGCGAGGCCGGGAGCGGAGGCGATCTGACCACCGTCGTCGTCACCCACAACATCGAGGAGGCGGCCTTTCTGGGCGAGAAGATTCTCGTCCTCGGCCACCCGCCCAACCGCACACCTCGTATTCTGGACAACCCCGGCGCCGGAGCAGCCGGCTACCGCGGGAGCGAGGCTTACCAGACCAGGGTCGAGCAGGTGCGGTCCGCTATCGGAGAAGTCCATGAAGCAACGCTCTAGGCTCGGCGACAGCGCCGTCGGCATTGTCATGTTCTTCGTCCTCTGGCAGCTGTTCGCCTGGGTCATCAACCGGCCGATCCTCCCCTCTCCCGGGGAGGTGCTGCCGATCTTCTTCCGCCTCATGCCGGGAGAGCTCGGGCTGCACACCCTCGCCAGCGCCGCCAGGGTGCTGGCCGCCATCACCCTGGCGGCGGCGACGGCGGCACCCGCCGGGCTTGCCCTGGGACAGATGAAGCGCCTGGACCGGATCTTCGCCCCCCTCATCGCCATCGTCTACCCGATCCCGAAGATCGTGCTCCTCCCGGTCATCTATGTCCTCATGGGGATCACCAATTTCTCGAAGATCTTTCTCATCGCCATCATTCTCTTCTTCCAGATCCTCGTCGTGGTCCGCGATGAGGCTGCCCAGCTGCGGCCGGAGCTGATCCTCTCGGTGCGCTCCCTCGGCGCCGGACGCAAGGCGCTCTTTCGCTACGTCTACATCCCGGCCTCCCTGCCGGCTACCCTGACGGCCCTGCGGGTGACGACCGGCACGGCCATCGCCGTGCTCTTTATCGCCGAGCAGTCCCTGACCCGCTACGGCCTCGGCTACTACATCGTCGTCGAGACCTATCAGGTCCTGCGCTACCGGGAGATGTACGCGGGGATCCTGGCCATGAGCCTGCTGGGCCTGATCCTCTACGCGGGGCTGGACTGGCTGGAAAGAAGAACAAACCCTCACCTGCACCTCGAGGGAAGGTAGACACCGTGGCGGAGAAGGAAGCACAGGGCGTCGACGTACGGGCCATGTTCGACCGCATCGCCCGGCGCTACCAGCTCATGAACCGGCTCATGACCTTCGGCCGGGACGGCGCGTGGCGGCAAGCGGTGGTGCGGGAGACGGCCCTCGCCCGGGGGGAGCGCCTCCTTGACGTGGCCAGCGGCACCGGCGACATCGCCCTCGAAGCGATGCGGAAAATCGAGGAGCTGCGGGCGGTAGGGGCAGACTTTGCCACGGAGATGATGCGCGTCGGGAGGGCGCGTCCCGGCGGCGGGAAGATCGACTGGTGCGCCGCCGACGCCCTCGCCCTCCCCTTTCCCGACGCGAGCTTCGACGCCGTCACTTCCGGGTACCTGATCCGCAATGTCCCCGACGCGGAGGCCGCCTTCCGGGAGCAGCTCCGGGTGGTGAAGCCGGGAGGAAGAGTGGTCTGTCTCGACACCACCCCGCCGCCGCCGTCGCTGCTGCGGCCTTTCATACTTTTTTATCTCCGGCACATCATCCCCCTCCTCGGACGCCTGGTGGCGGGCGATCGCGAGGCCTACGTCTACCTGACGGCGTCGACGGAGGGGTTCAAGTCTCCCGAGGAACTGGCGCGGATCATGCGGGAGTCCGGGCTGACAGCGGTCCGCTGCCACCTCTTCATGTTCAACACCATGGCGGTGCACGTCGGGGAGCGCCCCGTTGAGCCGTAGCCCCGTGCAGGACACCGCCGGCGTCTCCCGGCGGCAGGCGTGGATGCTGGCCGCCAGGCCCAAGACCCTTCCCGCCGCGGTGGCCCCGGTGGCGGTGGGGACCGCCGTGGCAGTCCGCGACGGCTCATTCGCTCCTCTTCCCGCCCTGGCCGCCCTGGCTGGGGCTCTCCTTCTTCAGGTTGGAGTCAATCTCGCCAACGACTACTTCGATTTCAAAAAAGGCGTCGACACCGCCGGGCGCAAGGGCCCCCTGAGGGTCACACAGGCGGGACTGATCTCCCCGGAAGATATCAGGCTGGGGATGGCACTCGTTTTTCTTCTCGCCGCCCTGGTCGGCATCTACCTCATCGCCGTCGGGGGGTGGCCGATACTCGCCGTCGGAACGGCGTCGATCCTGGCGGCCCTCGCCTACAGCGGCGGCCCCTGGCCGATCGCCTCCCACGGCCTGGGAGACATCTTCGTCTTTCTCTTCTTCGGGCTCGCCGCGGTCTGCGGCACCTACTACGTCCAGGCCCTCGCCCTGACACCTTTTGCCCTGGCGGCGGCGGTCCCTCCGGGACTGCTCATCACGGCGATCCTGGTGGTGAACAACCTGCGCGACATCGAAACCGACTCGAAGGTGGACAAGCGGACGCTGGCGGTCCGACTCGGGCCGCGGGGGACCCTGGCGGAGTACGTCGCCCTCATCGCGGGGGCATACCTGATCCTGCTGGCGCTGTGGCTCTCGGGGTCGGCGGACGGCTGGATCACTCTCCCCTTTTTCACCCTGCCGATGACGGTCCCCCTTCTGCGGACGCTGGAGAAAGAGTACCGGGACGGGCCGGCGATGAACCGGGCCCTGGCGGGCACGGCGCGCTACACCCTCGTCTTCTGCCTCTTCTTCGCCATAGGGATCGTTCTCTAGCCCGTTCAGCCTAGTAGAACCCCCACCTCCAGAACGCTATCGTGCCGAGTACGATGAAGACGATGGTAAGGTTCATGTACGCCACGACATAGAACGCTTTCTGGTACGGCGTGAGGGACGGCTTCGTCTCCAGGTTGAAAGTTCCCGCCGCCTTGGCCACCTCGAGTTTCTCCTCGCCGTGGGGCGCTCTCTTTATTGCGTCCGTCAGGTCCGTCCCCGCAAGGTGCTTCATGTGCATCCCGCCCGCCCACATCTTCAATGCCGAGACGTCATACACCGTCTCGTTGAAGGCGATGAGCGCGGGTCTGCCCTCCTTCCCGTCGAAAGCCGAGAGTTCCTCCGGCCCGAAGAGCCCGTCCGCCGGCAGGGGCCCTGCCGTTCTGCCCTTCTTCAACCGGGGCCCGACGACCATGATGACAAAGGCCGCCGACGAGATCATCACCAGGTACAGGGCGATCTTTACGGAGAGGATGATTCCCCAGGGACTCCGAACGAGAACGTCCAGGCTTCGTATCCGCGAAATCGTCAGCAGGACGCCGGATATCCCGACGACGGCCATTGAGACGAGGCCGAGTGCCACCTCCCCCTTCGGCAGACCCTTCATGGCGTAGGCGGGCCTGAGCATGAGGTGGACGTAGAGGATGGTCCCGAACCAGATGAAGGCCGCAACGATGTGAAAAAGGCCGATGAAGAAGCGAATTCTCTTCCTGACAGGCCCCAGCAGCCGGTAGCCCCCGCTCGGCGGCCACACGTACCCCGAGGCGGCAAACTCCAGCCCCTTGCGGGACAGCTCCCCGCCGTCCCTGTCCAGGTGGCAGGTGCCGCACGACTGGGCCGTCCGCTCCGAGAACTCCGGCGTAGCGAAGGCCGGAGAGGCGTTGGCGAAAAGCAGGATGAGCGCCGGCAGCGCGGCTCGTACCAGGCCCGCACGGACTCCGGTCATTCCAGCGACCCCTCCGCATAGATCAGGATGTACCTCCCGTCGTTCACGTTCACCGTAGTGCTTCCCCCGCGGCTTTCGGCGTAGGTCATCCACCCGGGCTTGTCCGTGCACTCGTGAACGTCAGGATGCCCGATCCCCTTGACCCCGTCATACCAGGCGACGAGCAGCGGCTCCTTCAGCTTCTCTCCCGCTTTTTCGTCGGCCTTCCTTCTCGCCGCGTCAAAACCGATCGCGGTCTCATGCAGACGGACTCGTATGATTTCAGCGTCTTTCATCTCTCTCGCCTGTGGCGCCTCCGCTGCGGAGACGAAAGAGCCGGTCCGCAGTCGCGACATGTAGACCGCGCCGGATTGCCGGATGGCATTCAGTGTTCATAACACAGAGGGTCCGATAGGGGTCTAATTGGGCTTGCCGTAGTGCCTGAAGTTCCTGACCAGCTTTTTCGCCTTTTCCATCTCGTGCGGGAAAACATCATCGGGAAGATGCTCCTTCCCTATCTCGTCGAATATGAAGAACCGCGCACATTCTGTATTGTCACCGAGGCAATACTGCTCCATCAGCGATTCCGAGATGGCCGGCATATTCTCAAGGACGTTGTTGAAGAACCTGCACTGCTCCAGGACAGGGCACTTGTTCATACCCATAGTATACATCCTGCAGCAGACTTTAACCGTATTGAAGACGGGGGCCTTTAGAGCTTACGTGCCATGTCGGCCATAGCGCGTGTGTCAGGCTTCCGTATTTTTCTCGATTTGCTTTTGCAATACGTTATTGTAAAAACTGCATCTGGTGCACTCGATCAGCTTTTCCTCAATCGTCACCTTTGTAGCGGAACCACCCTTACATGTCCTGTCCGTCACCAGCCAGCACTCCCGACAATTTTCTTTCAAAAAAGCAGGGCACGTTCTCCTGACTTTTTCCGGGCAATTATGATATTCCCAGCATTTCATCTTATGGTACCTGCCTGCCCGCCCTGGCATAAAGTCTTGATGGCACCGGCCTTTGCACCCCGGGGCAGATCTGGAGGGGTGCCATGTCAGCCACAGCGACTTGATATCTTAAGAAACGGAAGCGCCGGATCAGGCGCACTCGGAGTAGCCGCAGGCGCGGCAGACGCAGCAGCCGCCTTCGTGCTCGACGGGACCACCGCAGTCGGGGCAGGCCCCTCCGTCGCGGACGTGTTCTTCGCACTCCTCACCACCGGCCAGCAGGTGCGTCTGGAT
>JAUWCW010000280.1 GCA_030609125.1 Candidatus Rokuibacteriota bacterium | reverse complement strand
GGGCGTGATCTGACGCAGCGGGTCTTCCCCCGGCGCGGTCGCAAGGAGGCGGCCGGAGCCCGGATCATTTGTCAGGGCAAGCCGTCCTGTGCTATAAATCAGGGCGCACTGACCGCTTCTCAACACGCCAGCAAGGAGAAGAATGATGACCGAAATGTTGCTTTCAGGCCGCCTCGAAGAGACCCCCCTGGCGGAGGTGGCGGGCGAGCTCTTCCGGCAGAAAAAGACCGGGATGCTCACCCTGACCTCGGGTGAGAGGAGCAGGCAGGTCATTTTCTATGAAGGCAGCCCCGTTGCGGTTGTCTCCGCCGATCCGAACGATCATATCGGACACTTTCTTACCATGAAAGGGAAGGTCTCCCAGGAGGACGGGGCCCGCATCCAGGCCCTCCCGGAAACAAAAGAAGCCCTGCAGTCAACCGGGTTTCTGCCCAAGGAAACCCTGACGTGGGGGCTGAAATTCCGTTTCGTCAACCTCGCCTACGACCTCTTCCGCTGGGCAGAGGGCACATGGTCCTTCAAGGAGGGCCCTCCGCCGCGGGACATTTTCCTGATGAAAGTGCCGACCCCCACTCTTCTCGCGAAGGGCGTGCGGCACATGTCCCCGTCTCTGCTGATGGAGAAGGTCCCCAGCGACAGCATAATCGGACCGGGCGCTCTCCCCCGGGAAGAGGTCGCCCCTCTCGGCGAGGAGGAGAAGACGCTCCTCGAGCACTGCCGTGAAGGCAGGATCGTCCAGGAAATCCTCGAGCAGGGAGTGGCCGGTCCCGTCAGGACCCGGGAACTGCTGTACGTGCTCCTCGCTCTGGGGCTTGTCTCAACTGCGCCGGCGGCCCGGGAGGCGCCTGAGGCGCCGGCGTCAGCCCTGGAAGAGGAAATGGTCTTCGAAGAGCCGGCGCTCACTCTCGAGGAGCCCGCTGCCGAGGAGTCGGCGCCCGCGTTGGAAGAGCCCGCCGCCGAAACTCCCGTACCGGAAGTGGAGGCACCGGGAGCGGAGGAGGAGCCTTTCGAGATAGAGCGACACTCCTACGGGGAGCCCTCCGTTCCGGCAGGGGAAGCGCCGGGGGACCTCGACCCCCCCGGACTAGAAATGTCCTCCTCGCCCGACCTCGAAACCGCTTCTCCCCCTCTGCAGGCGGAATCCATGCTGACGGGCCCCGATGACGGGACGGCGCTGGAGACTCCCGACGAGCTCGAATCGCCCGGCATAGACATGCCCCCGCCCCCCTCTCCGGACCTTCCTCCTCCCCCCTGGCAGGAGGCGTCGGAAGGGGCCGCGGAAGATGGTTCCTTCATGGCCGACGCCGCGGCAGGGGCCCAGGAAGACGGGATGTCCCCATTCGCACCGCCCAAGGTGGAGCGGGCAGAGAAGAGGCGGGGCAGGCGCCCGTCCGCTCCCGGCGGAGCGCCGAAACCAAAGCGCAAGACCGCCATACCGCCCCGTATCCTGCTGCTTCTCGCCGCGGTCGGCGCGGCCGTCGTCGTCGGGGCAGGCGTGTGGGTCGGGTCGCAGTCTTTCCGTTCACCCTCCTCGCCCCTGCCTCCCATTCCTCCCTCCGAGGAGGAAAAGACGGAAATGGCCGAGGGTCTGCCTGTTCCCGCCCTTCCCTCATCTTCCACCAGGTACGAAGCGGAACCCGCCGCGGAGCCCGCCGCGGCAGCTGCACCGGAGGCCCCACCGGCACCGGAAACGCCTCCGGCACAGGAAGCCGGGAGTTCTCCCGATCCGGCGCCGGAGCACACCGGCAGCTACGAGGAGGGGCTGACCGTCTTTGAGTCCGGCGACTACCTGGGAGCGGCTTCGATCTGGCACGACATGCTCTCGAAAGACCCGTCGGCGTATTCGATCAGCATCGTCGTCGCCTGTCAGATCGACACGGTCAAGAACGCGTTCAGCAGCTACGGTTCCGAGAGAAGGATCTTCGCCGTGCCTCTCAAACTCCGTGACGGCCGGTCCTGCTACCGCGTCTGCCTCGGCACGTTCCCCGGCAAGGCCGAGGCCCAGAGCGCCCTCAAGGCCCTGCCGCCAATGCTGCAGACCGACCTCAGCGTCCGCTCCGTCAAGAGCCTTCTCTAGTGTGCTGAAAACCCGCCGGCCAGTCAGCTGGAGCAGCGCAGAGGCCGCGGGTACACATCCCGGCGAGACGAGCGTCCGGGCGGAGCACAACTGAATTTTGTCCGGCCATAGAAATCGAGCCACTGGATGGGTTCGGCGCCGGAGCGTTGAACGAACGCGACGCCTGGGGGGCCTCGCCGGCACGCAGAAGTGTCGCTACCGAACGAGATCGTACTGCCTGAGGATCTCCCAGAGGCGGGTCTCGATGCGGGCGGGAGCGAAGTCGCCGAGCCGCTTTCTGCCGCCGGCGACGAGCCTCTTTCTCAGGTCCGCATCCGTCACCACCCGGTCCATCAATTCGGCGATCTCCTCGTAACGCTTCTCCTCCACCAGCAGGCCCGCCCCGCCGAGCGTGTAAGGCACCGCAGCTGCCCGGTAGGCGATGACGGGCACACCGAAGTGCATGGACTCCAGGAGCGGCACGCAGAAACCCTCATGCTCACTCATGAGAAGGTAAAGGTCGGCCAGCCGGTAGTAGGTGCACAGCTCCCGCCGGTCGACGTGCCCGGGAAAGTGCACGTCCTCCACGCCGAGCCGTTCCACGAGATCGTGAACGGCCTCGGAGTAGTTCTCGAAGCTCACGTTCGTTCCGACGAGGAAGAGGCGGGAGCGGGGATTGATTTTCTTGTAGACAGCGAAGCTCTTGACCACGTCCTCGATCTTCTTGTTCGGAACGAACCGGCTCACGTGAAGCACGTTCACCGCCCCGTCATCGAAGCTCCTCAGAAGATCCCCGCGGGGGGCCTCCTCGTAGCCGGCAAAGTCGACGATGATGGGAAGGACCTCCGTCCTGGCAAAACCCATGGCGTCGAGCTCCTGCCTGTTGAACTCGGAATCGGCCAGGGCAAGCTCAACTCCGCCCGCCAGTTCCCTGAGCTCTTCGCGGCCACGGCGGCACTCGAACTCCGCCCGTCTGTTCACTCCCTGCAAGTACTCGGGCGGCGTAATGTTGTGATAGACGAGGACCTTCCTGACCCGAAGATTCCCGAAAAACTCCGAGAGCGCCGAACCGATGGAAAAGTGATAGACGCATATGTTCTCCGTCTCGTCGGCGACAAGATATTCCGAGTAGTCTCTGGAGAGAGCCCGGAGTTTCGGGTGTCGCATCTGGGCGAAGACGTCGGACGCGAACCCGCCTGCCCGGAAAGCCCTCTGCAGGGCCTGCACATGGTTGCCGATCGCGTCCCCGTAACTGAAGTTGGGCAGCAGTTGGTCGAGGCGGCGGCGGGGCTGCTTCACGGATCTCCCGAACCGGGCCCCTGATCGGGCGAAGAGCCCTCCAGACGTTTCAGACGCGCCGCCACTTCACTCAGCTCTTCGCGCAGACGCGCGTTCTCCTTCTCCAGGTGCAGGGCCAGGTTCTCCAGAC
>JAUWCW010000119.1 GCA_030609125.1 Candidatus Rokuibacteriota bacterium | reverse complement strand
CGGGGAGGACGGTAGTGTGCCCGCGGCGGCGTCCAGTAACCGGGAATGGCAAGGGAGATCGAGAAACCGGGCGACCAGGCGTCGGTACGGAAGACCGTCTCGGTACGCCCGTACCGGTCGAGGTGCTTGCCGCGGGAGCGCGCCTCTGCCGGAAGCGGCGCAGCTGCCGCCGCCAGAAGAATGAGCGCGGCGGTGAAAGCCGTGAGCTTTTTCATGGTCGTGCCTCCTCTCTTTTTTCTGTCCGGTCTTCATGACAACGTCGGAGAGGAGAATGTTCCCGGAGGGCCCCGTCAGGAGAAGTGCTTTTCCGCCTTGATCCTCTCGTAGGCCCGGTTCAGGGAGACCGCCTTGCGGGAGGCCATCTCCCTGAACTCCTCGCCCAGGTGCTGGACCCGGTCGGGGTGGTACTTGCCGAGCAGCTCGCGGTAGGCCGCCTTGATCTCTTCCTCCGAGGCGTCCCTGCCGACACCGAGAACCGTGTAGGGGTCCTCGGCCCCCGCCCCGTCGCCGGTGCGCCCGCCTTCGGCCCCGGCACGCCCGGGGTCCGCTCCGACACGCGCCTTTTTCTGTTTCCAGGCGTACATGAGGGCAAGGCCGAGGAGGATCAGGTCGTCCACTCTGCCCGCGACAGGGACGAAGTCGAAGTCCCAGGGGACAATGAAGTACAGGACCGCCCCCAGGACCACCAGCCAGGCGGGCAAACGCGGCACGCTACCGCCCTCCTTCCCGAAGCATCCTGACACTGCAGCGCGGCAACATGATGGTCATCTTACCCCACGGCCCCCGGAGCGCCAAGACGGTCCCGGAAGAGAGTTGCATTTTCATCATCGACGGGGCAGAATTTCCCTCGAGCCGTCCATGCAGCAGCCGCTGCAAACGCCGGGGCAACCGGAACAAAGGAGGCGTCATGAAAGAGGTCGTAAAATTCGCTCCCTTCCTCACTTTCCGCTGGTGGCTGCTCCACACCGCCGCCATCGCGGCCGTCTACGCCGCCGGGCAAATCCTCACGGGAGGGTGAGATCATGCTGAAGCACTTCATGAAGTTCCGTCCCGGCTGGTGGGTGCTGCACGTGGCGGCAATTCTGCTGACTTTCTGGCTCGGCAGCGTGACCAGGTTCTGACATGAAGGGCGCGGACAACAAAAAGGTGCTCCTCGGAGCGCTCTTTCTCATGGCTTTCTCCGGCCTCATGCTGCACCTGCGGATTCACCCCATCTGGGCCCCGGACAAGGCGGACCCCGCCGTTCTGACCTTCCGGGTATCGTTCGTCACCGCCGCCCTGCTTCCCCTGCTGGACGTGGTGGTGGTGACCGCGCTCTTCGCCTTCCGCCGTACCGCCGTCTACGGCTACCTCCTGAACGGGCTGATCGTCATCTACGGAACGGTGCTGATGTCCCACTTCATGATCGCCAGGCTCGGACCCGCCGGGGCGCCGCTCATGGACTGGCTTCTCTGGAAGTCCACCCTCCCGGACATCGGCCTCGCCTGGGCGGACTTTTTCGTCGGCGCCGTGCTGCACATGGCCTGGCGGGGGGGAGGATAGGCCCGCGCAAAGCCTTGACAACAGGTCCGGTTAGAATCTTTTCTGCTCGGAGCCGGGAGTGTCAAGTGCGCCGGTGGAGAGGTACCGAGATCAGATGAAAGAGATCGTATGGCTGACCGGCGCGCTGCTCGGATTCGCGATCGTTCACTCTCTGCCCGCCACCGGCGCCTGCAAGCGCTGGGCGGTGCGAGCCTGGGGGGCGAAATGGGCCGCCACCTGGTACCGCTTCACCTACTCCCTCGTGAGCGTGGCATCCACGGCGGCAGTTGCCGCGGCGGTGTGGACAGTCCCGGATGTCACCATCTTCTCCCTTCCCGCATGGCTGAAAACCGTGCTCACGATCCTTCAGGGAGCGTCCCTTCTCTTCGCCGCCGCCGGCTTCCGGGTCTTCAGAGCCGGAGAGTTTCTCGGACTGACTCAGGTGCGCCGGCATCTTCGAGGCGAGAACGCGTCGGGAGACGCCGAGGGGATTCGCGAGCTTCCCCTGCAGCGCCGTGGTGTCTACGGCATGGTTCGCCACCCCATGTACTCCGGCGCCATAGCCATCTTCCTGCTCAGCCCGACTTTCACACGCACCTGGCTGGTCGTCCGGATCTTCGCCGTCATCTACTTCGTGGTGGGCGCCCTCATCGAGGAGCGCCGCCTGCTCTCCCTGTATGGCGACCGGTACAGGCAGTACATGAACGAAGTCCCCCGCTTCATCCCCCGCCTCCGCACATCGAGATTGTCTTAGTAATAGACGGGGAGGGACACCATTTGCTGGATACCCTTGCCGCGGCTCCAGCGAAATGTCGAATGTCCGGACGTGACCCTGCCATGTGATACTATTCTCCGATGGTTACGGGAATAGGCCTGATGTCGGGGGGGCTCGACAGCATGCTGGCCGCCAGACTGCTGATGGACCAGGGGATCGACGTCGTCGGCATTTCGTTCACAACTCCCTTTTTCGGCTCCGCCAACGCCGAAAAGGCCGCCGGGAAGATAGGCTTTCGCCTCCTGATCCGGGACATCACCGGGATTCATCTGGAAGTGGTGAAGAATCCGGCCAGCGGCTACGGGGCAAACATGAACCCGTGCATCGACTGCCATACCCTGATGCTGACGGAAGCGGGAAAGATCATGGAGCGCGAAGGCTGGGACTTCATCTTCACCGGCGAGGTGCTGAACCAGCGGCCCATGTCCCAGACCCGGGCCGCCCTGAATCGCGTGGCGAACCTCTCAGGCTACCGGGGGCTCATCCTGCGCCCCCTCTCCGCCCTGCGTCTGGCCGAGACGATCCCCGAACAGGGGGGCAAAGTCGATCGGCAGCGGCTCCTCGACATTCAGGGGCGCTCGCGCAAGCCCCAGATGGGCCTGGCGGAGAAGTACGGCATCCGCGACTACCCCTCTCCGGCGGGAGGATGCCTCCTCACCGACCAGTCCTTTTCGGCCCGTCTCCGCGATCTCTTCGAGAACGGACCCGAGGAAGGAATCCCTGCTCTCGAGATGCTCAGGATCGGACGGCATTTCCGGCTTCACCCGGCCGTCAAGGTCATTGTGGGCCGGAACCACGATGAAAACTGCCGCCTCATGGAACTGAAAGGCGAGAAGGATGTGATCTTTCGCACCGTGGAGATTCCAGGCCCGGTGGCCCTCCTTGCGGGAGAGCCGTCTGAAGCGGACGTGCAGCTCGCGGCCTCTCTCTGTGCCCGCTACTGCAAGGCCGCCGGGGAGCCCGTAAGAGTCTCCCTGGAGGGCCGGGGCAGATCCGGCGAGGTCGAAGCCGCGCCGATCAGCGAGGAAGAGATCGCCCCGCTCAGGGTTTGAGTGGAAGCGTCCACCCGCCGTCCCGCAGCTTGCGACGCTGTTGCGAGAGCACCGCGAGGTGAGGGGCAGTTCGCACAGATGGGGTATTCTCCTCAAGAGTCCGGCCCCCCTTTCTCGTCTCGGCATCGAAATAACAGAGGGGAAATACCCACATCGAACCGGAAACCTGTAAATACCCCCGATAAGGTGATGAACCTCAGGGACTGGCAGATGGAGGCACAACTGTTGCACTAGCATCGGCTTAGCACTCATGTAAGTTAAAACAGTTCTACAATTAAATGGTTGGATGGTAGGGTAACAAGGTTTCCATGAAGTGGTATAATAAGGAAGTGGCAGTTGACGGGTACCCGGATGGGGGGATGGGATGCTGGCAGTCGCGGGTGATACCGCCGTGCAAAAGTATGAGTTTTTCGTCATCGAAGACGACCCCGATCACCAGTTGATCGCAAGGATGGCTCTCGAGTTGGCGGGGATCGACCAGGTGACCTGCTTCAGTACCGGTGAGGATGCCATTGCCTTCTTCGAGCAGAGCGACCCTGACCCGTCGCGAACAGAAAAAGTCATTCTGATCGACCTCATGCTTCCCGCCATCGGCGGCCTGGAGATCCTTCAGCGCCTGAGGCACGACGAGCGATGGGGTTCTTCAACCATGGTCGTCCTCACCTGTTCGACGAGCAGCGACGATCGCGCCAGGTCGGAGCAGTACGGCGCCGACCGCTTTCTCTGCAAGCCGCTCCACCGCGACCACGTGCGGGAGATTCTCGCCTCTCTCCGCTGATTCTTCCTGTTTGACATCCTTCCTTCCCGGGGATTATCATCATGCGGGTTCGCTGCCGGACACCACGCAGCATCCTGAAACGAAATGAAAGAGATCAATAGTTCCGTCATAACCGACACGGTGGCGAGGCTCGCCATCGAGGCCAACCGGCAGCTGGGCGAAGACGTTGTCCGGGCTTTCGAATCGGGCCGCGAACGGGAGCGCTCTCCCGCCGGAAGGGACATCCTCGATCAGCTCCTCGAAAACGCCCGTCTCGCGAGAAAGGATGCGGTGCCCATGTGCCAGGACACGGGTCTGGCCATCGTCTTTCTCGAGGTCGGCCAGGACCTGCACATCGAGGGAGACCTCGAAAAGGCCGTCCAGGAGGGAGTGCGCCAGGGGTATAGCGCGGGCTATCTGCGCAAATCTGTTGTAAGCCCCCCCATCGCGCCGAGAAAGAACACCGGCGACAACACCCCGGCCATCATTCACACCAGGATCGTCCCGGGGAGCAGCCTCAAGATCACCGTCGCCCCCAAAGGGGGCGGCAGCGAGAACATGAGTGCCCTGAAGATGCTCAAGCCCGCCGAGGGGTGGGAAGGGGCCAGAAAATTCATCCTTGAAACAGTCGAGAAGGCGGGCCCCAACCCCTGCCCCCCCCTCGTCATCGGGGTCGGCCTGGGGGGTAACTTCGAGCACTCCGCCTTCCTGGCCAAGAAGGCCCTCCTCCGCACGGTGGCGGAGCGGAGCCGGGACCCCGGAACGGCGGCCCTGGAAGAGCAGCTCACCGAGGATATCAACCGCCTCGGCATCGGGCCGGCGGGCTTCGGCGGAGACGTTACCGCCCTGGGGGTCCACATCGAGATGCACCCCTGCCACATAGCCAGCCTTCCCGTGGCCGTGAACATCAACTGCCACGCCCACCGGCACAAGGAGGCGATCCTGTGAGCGAAGAGAAGAAGGTCTTCCTCTCGGCTCCTCTCACCGACGGGGACGTGACGGCCCTGCGCTGCGGGGACAGGGTCCTCATCACCGGCGTCCTCTACATCGCCAGGGACGCGGCCCACGCACGGCTCGTCTCCCTCCTGAACGAGGGCAAACCGCTTCCTTTCGACATCCAGGGCCAGATCATCTATTACGTCGGGCCCACCCCGGCCAGGCCGGGATCTGTCATCGGTTCCGCCGGTCCCACCACGAGCGGCAGAATGGACGCCTACGCCCCCGCCCTGATGGAAGCGGGCCTGAAGGGGATGATCGGCAAGGGGAGCCGCTCCGGCGAAGTCAGGGAGGCCATGGCGCGCAGCAAGGCCGTCTATTTCGCCGCCACCGGCGGAGCGGGAGCGCTGCTCGCACAGCGCATTCTGAAGGCGGAAGTCGTTGCCTACGACGACCTCGGTCCAGAGGCGATCCGCCGCCTGGAAGTGAAGGATTTTCCGGTGATCGTCGTGAACGACACCTTCGGGGGCGACCTCTACGAAAAAGGTGTCGCCGAGTATCGCCGGCCCTAACCGCTCCTGCGGCCGCCCCCCGGACAGTCGCCCATCCGTTCGGACTCTACCCTTTCTTTGGGGGTGCCTTCTTCGGAGGTGCCTTCTTCGCCGCCACTTTCTTCGGGGCGGCCTTCTTCTTCGGAGAAGCCTTCTTCGGGGCCGCCTTCTTCGGGGCGGCCTTCTTCTTCGGAGGAGCCTTCTTCGGGGCCGCCTTCTTCGCCGCCGCCTTCTTCCGGGCAGCCTTCTTCTCAGACACCTTCTTGATGGCCTCCTTGGCTCTCTTCGTCTCATCCTTGATGAGCGTGGCCGCCCGTCCCGCCTCCTTCTTCACCGCCTTGGAAGCCCGGCCTGCCTCGTCTTTCACCACCTTGCGGGCGCGGGACGCCTCCTCCTTGACCGCCTTGGAGGCGCGGGACGTCTCTTTCTTCACGACGCTCGCCGCTTTGTCCCACTCCGACACGGCCTTGTCCCGCGCAGTGCCGACCTGCTGGTGAATCGTTCCCATGCGTGTCCGGATCTTGGCAACCTCCTTGAGCGCTGCGGTGATCTCGGGGTCGGACGTCACCTCCAGGGTGTCTTCCTTGTTCATCTGGTAGAGCCTCTCCCCGATCTGTTTGAAAGCCACTCCCAGCTTGCGGTCAAGGTTGGCCACTTCGATCTTGTACCTGGCGATCTTCGACCCCGCCTCTGTCACGTCCACCAAGCTGGCAAGAAGATCCTTGGTTTTTTTCAGCAGTTCCATCGGTTTTTCCTCCTCCCGTGGGGCAGGTTACGTTTCTGAAATCGTCTCCTGAGTGAAATATTATCC
>JAUWCW010000138.1 GCA_030609125.1 Candidatus Rokuibacteriota bacterium | reverse complement strand
GGGCGGCGGCGGGTCTGACTTCCACGTTCCGAAGGAGGTACCCGCCCCTCCTGACCTTCGTCACGCTCCCTATCCGCAGCCCCTTGGGAAAACCGCCGGCCATGCCAGAGGTCACAACGCTGTCACCGGCGGCAATGTCCGCCTGAGGGGCGAGATACTTCATCTCGCACTCCCCCTTTCCCAACCCCTGCAGAACCCCCTGGTCCCTGGTTCTGCGGACAAGAGCGTCTATTCCGGATGACCGGTCAGTGAGCAGAAGGACCCGGGAGCTGGCGCCGTAGACCTTGGTTGTCTTCCCCACCACCCCCTCGGGGGTCACGACGGCGGCGTCCTTGACGATGCCGTCCCTGAGACCCTTGTTGATGAGGACCGTCCGGAAAAGATTGGTGGAGTCGTGGCTGATGACGGCGGCCACCGTCATCCGCAGGTCCGTCGCGCTCCGGAAGTCCAGAATGTTCGCCAGCCGGCGAAAGGCCATTCTCTCCTCCCGGCTCTTCTCCACCTCGCGGCTCAGCTTCGCCACTTCCTCCCGCAGGCGGCGGTTCTCCTCCTCCAGCTGCCTCCAGCCGAGAAGAAAGTCTCCCCCCGTCCCCAGGCCACTGCTGAAAACCTCCGTTCCCTCAAGCAGGGGAGTTGCGAGGAGCATGATGGCGCCGTCCATGCTCCCCTGCTCTTTGCCTCCCCGCCAGTTGACGGTCATCACCGCCAATGACACCAGGACAGACAAGGCGACAAGGATTGTCCTGCGGTTTCTGGAAAAGAATCTCCACAGCATCAGCTAATCCTGCTTTTCCCGGCCTCCCGCGCCTCCGCCCGACGCGAGATTCCGTCTTCCGGGGTTCCGGCGAGGCCTGCTCTCTTGAGGGGTCAGGGGATCTGGATCTGCTTCAGAAGATCCAACTCGTCCAGAACCTTTCCGGTGCCTCTGACGACTGCCGTGAGGGGATCCTCGGCTATGGCGATGGGAAGCTCCGTCTCTTCCCGGATGAGCACGTCCAGGCCTTTAAGGAGGGAACCGCCTCCGGCCAGGACGATGCCGCGGTCCACTATGTCGGCTGCCAGCTCCGGCGGCGTCCTTTCGAGAGCTATCTTAATCGTGTCGATTATGGTCGTCACCGGCTCCAGAATGGCCTCCCGCACCTCTTCGTCCGATATGGTCAGCGTTTTCGGAATCCCGGCGACAAGGTCCCTCCCCTTCGCCTCGTAAGTCTGTTTCTCCTCCATGGGAAAGGCCGATCCGATCTGGGTTTTGATCAACTCCGCCGTCCTCTCTCCTATCAGAAGGTTATACTTTCTCTTCACGTAATGAACGATCGCCTCGTCCATCTCATCCCCGCCGACACGGATCGATTTGGAATAGACTATTCCCGAGAGTGATATGACCGCCACCTCCGTCGTCCCGCCCCCGATGTCGACGATCATGTTCCCCGACGGCTCCTGAATGGGGAGGCCCGCCCCGATGGCGGCGGCCATCGGCTCCTCCACAAGGTAGACTTCCCTTGCACCCGCGGACTGGGCCGAATCCCTGACCGCCCTCTTCTCCACCTGGGTTATGCCGGAGGGGACGCTTATGATGATCCTCGGCCGCACCAGGGCCTTGCGGTTGTGCACCTTGTGGATGAAGTACCGGAGCATGGCCTCGGTGACTTCGAAGTTGGCAATGACGCCGTCCCGCATGGGCCTGATGGCGACTATCGACCCCGGAGTCCTGCCGAGCATGCTCTTCGCTTCCCGGCCTACCGCCAGCACCTTGTTGCTGTCCTTGTTCACCGCCACCACCGAGGGCTCATCCATGACGATACCCTTGCCCTTGAGGTAGACAAGGGTATTGGCCGTTCCCAGATCTATGGCCAGGTCGTTGGAAAACATTCCCAGGATGGCGTTGAAAACCATGTCACTCTCCTTTGTTGACCATATCCCTCAAACCACTCAGTCCCTCTTCAGCACCGCCAGAAAGGCCTCCTGCGGAATCTGTACCTTCCCCACCTGCTTCATTCTCTTCTTTCCCTCGCGCTGCCGTTCCAGCAGCTTGCGCTTGCGGGAAACGTCTCCTCCGTAACACTTGGCGGTTACGTTCTTGCGCAGCGCCTGCACAACCTCCCGCGCCAGGACCCTGCTGCCTATGGCCGCCTGGATCACCACCTCATACAGCTGCCGCGGTATGAGGCCTCGCATCTTCCCGGCGAGATCCTTTCCTCGCCGGGCCGCGATGCCGCGGTGGACGATCGTCGAGAGGGCGTCGACCACCTCCCCGTTGATCAGAACATCTAATTTTACCACATCGGAATCACGGTACTCCAGGAATTCGTAATCGAGCGTGGCGTACCCCCGCGTCACGGTCTTCAGCCTGTCGTAAAAGTCGAAGACCACCTCGCTCAGAGGAAGCTCATAGAAGACGTGCACCCTCCCGTCCCCCAGGTACTCGAGCCGGCGCTGTATCCCCCGCCTCTCCTGAACCAGGCCGATCACGCCACCCAGGTAAGTGTCGGGAACGATGATGGTGATCTCCAGCCAGGGCTCCCGTATACCCTCTATCCTGTTCGACGGCGGCATCTCGCTGGGGTTGCGGATCTCCACCTCCCGTCCGTCCACCGGCAGCACCCTGTAGGAGACGCTGGGCGCGGTGGATATGAGCCGCAGGCCGTACTCCCTCTCGAGCCGCTCCCGGATGATCTCCATGTGAAGCATCCCCAGAAAACCACACCGGAAGCCGAATCCGAGGGCAGCCGACGTCTCCGGCTCGAAGCTGAACGACGGATCGTTGAGAACGAGTTTCTCCATGGCGCCCTTGAGGGCCTCGTACTGTCCGCTCTCCACCGGGTACAGACCCGAGAAGACCATGGGCTTGACCTCACGGTATCCCGGGATGGGGTGGCGCGCGGGGCGGGCGGTGGCCGTGATAGTGTCCCCCACTCTCGCGTCGCGGACGTTCTTTATACCCGCCGTCAGATAGCCCACCTCTCCTGCCGCCAGCTCCTGCGCGTCCTCCCGGTAGGGGGTGAAGACGCCCAGGGTGGCGACGGCGGCCTTCGCGCCGGTGGACATGAAAGTGATTTCCGTTCCCTGCTTTACAACTCCGTCCACCACCCTGATCACAACCACCGCCCCGAGGTAGCTGTCGAACCAGGAGTCGAAGATGAGCGCCCGGAAGGGGTCCTCTTTCCTGCCCCTGGGAGGGGGAATCCGTTCGACCACCGCCTTGAGAGTGGCGTCGATCCCCGTCCCTTTCTTGGCGCTGGCAAGGACCGCCCGGTCGGGGTCGATTCCGAGCACTTCCTCTATCTGCGCGCGAACTCCTTCGATGTCCGCGGTGGGAAGGTCAATCTTGTTGATGACCGGTATGACTTCCAGATCGTTCTCCATGGACAGGTAGTAATTGGCCAGAGTCTGAGCCTGGATTCCCTGGGACGCGTCGATCAGCAGGAGCGCACCCTCGCAGGCGGCCAGGCTCCTCGAAACCTCGTAGGTGAAATCCACGTGCCCGGGAGTGTCTATGAGATTCAGTATGTACTCCCCACCCCCACCGTTCCGGTAGATGAGACGAACCGGCTGGGACTTGATTGTGATCCCCCTCTCCCTCTCCAGTTCCATCGAGTCCAGCACCTGCGGCACTTTCAGATCCTTTTCCACCAGGGCGCCGCAGTGGCCGAGAATACGGTCTGCCAGAGTCGACTTGCCGTGATCTATGTGGGCAACGATGGAGAAATTCCTGATTCCCCTGGACATGGAATATCCTCCCTCACGCCGCAGAGGGTATTTCCTTCCAGAGCAGACCGGCCGCCCCGATGAAGCCGGCGTGATCGCCCAGAGCCGCCGGCAGCAGTTCCACGCTCTCCGCCGGGGCCTGAAAAGCGCGGGCCATCATCTCCTCACGGGCGGAAGGCATGAACAGGTCCCAGGCGGGCAGAACCCCGCCGCCGATAATGATCGCCTCAGGATTGACTATGTTGACGATGGCCGCCATGGCAATGCCGAGATATATCCCCGCCTCCCTGAAGGCCCGCAGGGCCATCCGGTCTCCCTCGCGGGCGAGGGAATGCACCCAGGCGGCTTCCGCGCTGCCCTCGGCGGGCATCCCCGGGGCGCTCCCTCCGCACAGGTCCAGGTACCTCCCCGAGATGCCCCTGGCCGAGGCGTAGCGCTCCAGGCATCCTCTGTTGCCGCAGGGACAAGGCAGGCCTTCCCGCTCGACGGTGAGGTGACCGATCTCCCCCGCCATACCGTCCGCCCCCCTCAGAAGCCTGCCGTCGATGATTATCCCCCCGCCGACACCGGTGCCGAGTGTCAGCAGAACCATGGTGCTCTTTCCTTTTCCCGCGCCCGCCCAGTACTCCCCGAACACGGCGGCGTTGGCGTCGTTCTCCAGCAGAAGAGGCAGTGAAACGCTGCGCCGGAGACGACGGAGCAGATGGATCTTTTTCCAGCCCGGCAGGTTCGGTGAGGACTCCACCACCCCCCGGCGCCGCGATATCACACCCGGCACCCCGAGCGAGGCTCCCAGCACTTCCCAGCCGGATTCCGTCAGCTCTTCTTCCACTCCCAGCAGGCCCGTGACCAGCCTCTCAAGAAGGTCCTTCGGCCCCGCGTCGGCCCTGGTTTCCTCGCGTCTCAGGTGCAGCACGTCGCCCTCCCGGGTTATGCCGGCGATTCTGAGATTGGTTCCGCCGAGATCGACGCCAATGACGATTCTTCTATCCTGCCCTGAGGACTGCATCCGTAAACACCTTTTTTTTTCAGGGCTTATATCATTCAGGCCCGCTGCTGTCAAATGCCGGTGCCCTTCGTCTTCGGCGAATGGTAAGATACGGGCCAGGTGCCGATGAAGATGAAGCCGCGAGTCCTGAAGACCCTCTTTCTCCCTGTGGTCTCTCTCTTTCTTGCTCTCCTCTGCATCACCCCGCCGGCGCCGACTGCAGGGGCCGCCGAGGTCTCCGACTTGATGCGCCGCGGTGCGGAACTCTTTCGTGCCGGACAGTTCAAAGAGGCGGCCCGGCAGTTCGAGGAGGCTCTCGACGAAGACCCCTTATCCGAGACGGCCCGGCGCAGCCTCGGCCACGCTCTCGCTTCCGCGGGTCAACAGAAGTACCGTGCCGGCGACCTCGAATCCGCAAGGGAGTACCTGGAGGGGGCCATCGACCAGTGGCCGGAGGAGCCTGCCTTTCACCTTCTCCTCGGCGTCGTTTCGTTCCACAGCGGCGACCTCTACGGAGCCCGGCGGGCGGCAGAGGAGGTTCTCACACTTGACGAGGGCAACCCGCAGGGTCACGAGCTTCTCGGGGACATCTATTACCAGGAGGGGTACCTCACGAGAGCAATCCCGGAGTGGGAGGCGGCTCTGGAGACGCCGGGCCCCCACTCCTCCCGGCTCCGGGCCAGGATCGATCGCGCCGAGAGGGAGTCCGACGCCGAGAGTGGTTTCGGGCGGGACGTGAGCGTTCACTTCACGCTTCAGTACGACGACACCGTTCCACGAGGCGTGGCCGACGCAATCCTGCAGGAGATGGAGGATGCCTACGACTCCATCGGGAGCGAGCTCGGCAGCTACCCGTCCACCGACATTCCGGTTATTCTCTACTCCAAGATACTCTTCACGGAGATAACAAGGAAACCCTTGTGGGTGGCGGGCACCTTCGACGGCAAGATCAGGGTCCCCGTCAGGGGCCTCTCCTCTCCGGGAGACGTGGCCCGGATCCGCCCCATCCTTATCCACGAACTGGCTCACGCCTTCATTCTCGCCATGGCCCCCCGCGGTCTCCCCCTCTGGTTCCAGGAGGGTCTGGCCAAGCACTTCGAGGGCGCTCCCACCAGCGG
>JAUWCW010000223.1 GCA_030609125.1 Candidatus Rokuibacteriota bacterium | reverse complement strand
GCGCTGGTGGTGTGGCTCCTCGACAGGGACTTCGGGGGAGCCGAGATCGTCGCCGTGACAAAGACGATGTCGCGCGGAGTCCGGGAGGGCCTGAAAGCGAGCAGGATCAACTACTACATCAGGGACAGGGTGAACGAAGGCCTGCGGGGAGAGGCCCTGACAGCCGAGATCAACAAGGCCATCGACAGGCGGATGACACCCTGACCCGATTCACACGGCAGGAACATGCCCCTCGTTGAGCCGGTTATCCGCCCCCCTTCGGAGGCGGAGAGCTTTCTGCTCCAGGTGACCGTCGGCTGCTCCGCCAACAGCTGCTCCTTCTGCGGCGCCTACCGGAAAAAGCCCTTCCGCATAAAGGACCGCGAGGAAATCGAGGGCGACATCGAGGAGTGGGGCCGCCTGTCGCCGGAGACGCGCAGGGTCTTTCTCCTCGACGGCGACGCCCTCGCCGTCGGCAACGACGTCCTGGTTCCGGTCCTCGACAGGCTGGACGGCGCCTTCCCGCGCCTTGCCCGGGTGGCAAGCTACGCCAACGGCTTCAACATCACCGGCCGCGGCGATGAGGAACTGCGGGAGTTGGCGGAGAGAAAGCTTCGGCTCGTCTACATAGGCCTCGAGAGCGGCTCGCAGGAGGTCCTCGACCGCTGCCGGAAGAGATCCTCGGCCGACGAGATGGTCACCGCCGTCCGCCGCGCCGACGCGGCGGGGATCAAGTCCTCGGTGATTGTCCTGCTGGGCCTGGGCGGGAAGGATCTGCGGGACCGCCACGTGGAAGGGACCGTCGCGGCCCTGAACCGTATGCAGCCGCGGTATCTTTCCTTTCTCACCCTCATGCTCGTCCCCGGCACCTCTCTTGCCCGGCAGGCGGAGCGGGGAGAGTTCGAGCTGCCCGGACAGGAAGAGCTCCTTCGGGAGGCCCGCGACATCATCGCGGGCCTCGAGCTGGAGGGGACGATCTTCCGCACCAACCACGCGTCGAACTACCTTCCCCTGGCGGGGCGCTTCCCCCAGGACAAGGATGCGCTCCTTTCCAGCCTGCGCGCCGCGATGGACGGAAAAACACCGCTTCGGCCCGAAGCGCACCGGGGCCTTTAGACTGAACTACCTTTGGCCGCCCTTTCTTCTTCCCCTGATTTCCACCGCCGACGGCGGGCTGACCGTGACTTCGGTCTCGCTGATCATCTGGACGATGGTATGGTCCATCACCGAGTACCAGATCCCGATCTGTTCGCCCTTGTCGTTCAGAACGGCCGATCCCGCGAGTCCGAAGCCTACAGCTGAAAACTCGTCGTCCATCCTGCCCACCAGCTGTCTGAGCAGGTCGGGCGTCATCTCCCGCTCTTTCCACCGCTCCGTCTTGAGAGTGTACCCGTCGGCGACCCCCAGGATGGCGTCGGGGTTGTTCACCATGCCGGTTGTGTAGTAGCGGTGCCCCGGAAGGACCTGTGAGCCCTGGAAGCTCTCGAACACCTCCTGGCTGCGGTCCAGTCGGGCGCTCGGGCCGGCGCACCCCGCGAGGAGCATCGCCACGGCAAGCCCCGCGACCGCCGTGAACAGAAACGTCATCGGCCATGGGCCGTAAATCTTCTGGTTTCCCATTTGACTCACCTCCTGTTGTTTTGGATGGCCCAGCCTGCCCAAAGGAGCCTCCCCACCGGTCCCGGGTGCCGGGATTCTCGGCTTGCACATCATGATGCAGTGCCTATACTTTACCCATCGGGCCTGAATCCCCAGGGACAGGGAGCACACTATGAATATCGATCCTCGCGGAGTATTTGTCCAGACCATCAGGTGGTGTGCCGTGGTGCTCCTCCTCTCTCTCGCCTGGCAGACTATCGTCACAGCCGGGAACGACACATCTGCTCCGAAGTCCGAAGAAGCGCCGGAACAGTCCCCGGCGCCGAAAAAGGCCCCGCCGGGGCCGGTCGACGACTTCAACCGGGGGGTCCCAAGGACGAGTGTCGAGGGATATCTCAACGCACTTCGGGACGGCGACTACGAGCGGGCGGCGGAGTACCTGGATCTGAGAAACCTGCGGCAGGGCCTCTCCGCAAGCGACGGCCCCCGTCTGGCCAAGGAGCTGGGAGTCGTCCTCGATCGCGCGCTCTGGATCGAGCTCGATCAGTTGAGCGAAGACCCCGAGGGTCACAGTGACGACGGCCTGCCGGCCTACCGCGACTACATTGACAGCATGGAGATGGACGGCGGCAGGGTCGACATCCTCCTGCAGCGGGTCCCCAGGGGAGACGGTGTCTCGATCTGGAAGCTCTCCAACGCCACCGTTCGCCGGATCCCCGACCTCTACGACCAGTACGGGTACGGTCCAGTCGCGGAACAACTGCTGCAAATCCTTCCGGAAGGCACATTTCTCGGCTTCCACATCTGGCAGTGGGCGTTCGTGGTGGTCTTCATCGCAGGCGCCTGGCTGGCCTCTATTATTCTCTCGCGCCTCATAGCGCTGCTGCCGCGCCTCAAGGGCCGCCGCCTCGGCGAGCACGCCACCGACTTCCTTAACGGGCCCGTGCGCTTTCTCATCTTCCTGCTTCTTCTCAGGAACTGGATCGACGCCATCCACCCCCCGGCGGTGATCCGGGCCGTCATGAAGGGGAGAACGTTTCTCTTTCTCATCATGTCCTGGGCCCTCCTCCGCTTCGTCGACATCATGCACGACTACTGGAGCCAGAAGCTCCGGGAGGACGGGCGCGACCAGGCGATCGTTCTCCTGCGTCCCCTGACAACCGCCGCGAAGGTGGTCATCATCATAGGGGCGGTTGTCCTCTGGCTTGACAACATCGGTTTCGAGGTGACGACCCTGGTGACCGGCCTCGGCCTCGGCGGCGTCGCCCTGGCCCTGGCCGCCCAGAAATCGGTGGAGGACATCTTCGGGGCCCTCACCCTCTTCACGGCTGCTCCCGTCCGCGTCGGGGACTTCTGCCGCTTTGGCGACCGGATCGGCACCGTCGAGGAGATAGGTCTGCGCGTGACGAGCATCCGTACCCTGGACCGCACCGTCGTCTCTGTGCCGAACGCCCAGTTCGCCGCCATGCAGCTCGAAAACTACACGGCGAGAGAGAAGTTCCGCTACGCCCCGCGGCTGCGCCTGCGCTACGGCACGAGCCCGGACCAGGTGCGCTACATCATCGCCAAGGTGCAGGAGCTCTTCCACGCCCACCCGAAGGTGATCCCGCCTCCCGCCAAGGCGCGCTTCACCAACTTCGGCGAGCACTCGCTGGAGTTCGACGTCTTCACCTACATCGACGCGTCCAGCTTCGACGACTTCCAGGAGGTAGCCGAGGACCTGAACCTGCGCGTCATGGACATCGTCAGGAAGGCGGGCACCGACTTCGCCGTCCCCGAGCAGAAGCTGCACCTCGACAGGGCCCGTCAGCCCGACGAGGGCGCCGCCCGGGCCGCCGAGGAGCAGGTGGCGGAATGGAGGGAGAAGAACGAACTCCCCCTGCCCCACCCCTCTCCGGCACAGATCGAAGGGATCAGCAACACCCTGGAGTACCCGCCGAAAGGTTCACAGGGGTAAGGGGAGAACTCCGAGCAGGACCTCTTCGGGGGTCAAGGAATGATATCCACAGCTTCAGGATAGGCGGCGAGGAACAGCTCCTCGGTGAGTGTCAGCCGGATCACCGCGAGCTCGAGCTGCCGGTCGTCGTATTCCGGGTGACGGCTCCGCACCCCCTCCCGCATCAATCGCCGGCAGGTCCCGGACAACTCGATGCCGCGCTGAAGGCGCTCGGCGGGATCCATGCCCCGGAAAATGTCCATCTGGACCTTCTCAGCCTCGGGAAGGGTATCTCGTGCCGTCATCTCTCACAACGCTCCTTGCTGAGTACCGTATGAATTAGTATATCAAATCGACAACCCGGCGGGCTCAGTGTCCCCGCCCGTTTCGCTTCAGCGTCTCCGAGGGCAGCTCACCAAAGAGCCGGCGGTAGTCGGCGGCGAACTGTCCCATGTGCCAGAAACTCCAGCGGTTGGCGACGTCGGAGATCCTCCCGGACGACGGATCTGCTCTCCGGAGTTCCCTGTGCACGCCGTTGAGACGTACGGACTTCAGGTACTCTTTGGGTGTGATGCCGAAGCGCCCCCGGAAGGCGTAGTCGAGGGTCCGCCAGCTCGCTCCCGATATACCGATGAGGTCCCGGACGGTGACGGGCTCCGTCGCGTGATCTCCGATGTAGCCGAGAGACCGCTGCAGTGCCGTG
>JAUWCW010000205.1 GCA_030609125.1 Candidatus Rokuibacteriota bacterium | reverse complement strand
GCTGAACAGATGCCGCAGATGGCATTTTTTTTCTTTCCCATGGAACTTTTGTATCTTCTGCCGAAATCCCAGTCAAGGCAGCCTCGGATGCCCTGTCTGTCTTTTTCCATGCGCCTCTTATCATGACGGGAGAGATGCGATGAAAAAAACCAAAGTGAAGGGGTGGTCGTGAAGCAGGCTTACGAGCCGAGGGCCGGCCAGGGCCCCTCCTGACAGACGGGCGCCGGGAAGACGGCTCAGGTCTTCGGGCCGGGCTCTCCGGTCCTTTCCAGTTCGCCCCGGTTCCAGCCGCCTAGATCGGCGGCCGCCCCGTAGGTACTCTGGAGGAATTCCAGGAGCATCCCGTCCGGCGATGCGGCCTTCCGCACCTCTTCGTAGGGGAGCAGAAACTCCCGGAGGTCGGAACTGTAGAAGGCGGCGCCCGGGCGCACCGGGGCCGAGCTGAAATCCTCCGGCTCAGGGTAGGCGTAGGAGTAGAAGACGGGGTAGGGAATCGGGCCGCCTCCCGGCCAGAAGCCGCAGCTGCTGACCTCGTGAGAGTAGGCTTCACGGGTAATCCAGTCCGGCATGTTCGGAAATCCGCCCGGGTGCTGCGGCGCCGTCCGTCCGGAGAAGCGGGTCACCGCCAGGTCGAAGGCGCCCCAGAAGAAATGGACGGGGCTGCACTTCCCGAGAAAGGGCGCCCTGAAGTCGTTGAACACCCTGCTGGTCTGCGACAGCACCCTCCACCAGCGTCCGGCATACTCCGCGTCGTAGGAGTCGTGCTCCCGATCCTCTTCAAAGGGGATCGGATCGGGCACTTCGTTCGGCGACCCGTGAATCTTCACCTCGATGCCCAGGCCGGAGAGGCTGGAAAAAAGCTCCCGGTGGAACTCGGCCACGGGAAAGGCCCTCAGGGCCATCGTCCGGACGTCGCCGTCGCCGGTCTGGACGAGGAGCTTGTGGTCGATGAAGTCGAAATCGATCTGAAAGAACCGGCCGTTGTACGGGATCGGCGCCGTGGTGAGTCCCCGCGCCGCGGCGTAGAGGGTGACATGCCAGGAGTGGTTGATCCAGGGCATCTGTGCGAGACGGATCTTGCCGACGATCTGCGTCCACATGTGAAGGGTGGCGTAGGTCTCCTTCCACTCTTCGTAGGGCAGGCTCGGCCACTGTTCTTTCATCATCTTCACCTCCCGGAAAATCGGGTTTTCCTTTCCAGGCCGGCGTCGCTTCTACCGGCCCCAGTTCCCCAGCAGCTTTCTCACCGTCACGATCTGTGCCGCATGGTAGGCGTTGTGGTCAGCCACGAGGAGGACCTGCCTCAGATAAGTCCGGCCCTCTCCGTGGGGAATGGCCGCCGTGAGATCCCGTGCCGGGTCCCTGACGAGCTCCACCATTTCCCTCAGGTCGCTGAAGAACCCCGAAACCGAGCGTTCCCACTCTTCTTCGGTGAGCTCAGCGCCCTTCTCCGGCCAGTAGCCGGCGGGCCATTCCGGTGACTTCCAGGCCGCGTCGAGGGTGTAGCGCAGGATGTCTTCCTGGGCGATCCGCATGTGCTCCAGCTCTTCGTACGCGGAAGGGACGCTCTCGTGGGGACGGACGCGGCGCAGCCCGGGGTCGAGGCCCTCCAGGGCGGCCTCCACGGTGGCATGGGCCTGGCCTCCCTGCAGAAGCTCGATCAGGTTCTTCCTGAAGGCGCCATCATCCATGGCTCTCCAACTCTTTCTCCCGGGCGCGCGTGCCCGCCTCAACTCCTGGTCAGGCGTTTGTACTTGATGCGGTGCGGCTGGTCCGCTGCCGCTCCCAGCCTCTGTTTCCGGTCCGCCTCGTAGTCCGAATAACTTCCCTCGAACCACCGCACCTCGCTCTCCCCCTCGAAAGCAAGGATGTGGGTAACGATCCGGTCGAGAAACCAGCGGTCGTGGCTGATCACCACGGCGCAGCCGGCGAAGTTCTCCAGCGCCTCTTCCAGGGCGCGCATGGTGTTCACGTCCAGGTCGTTGGTCGGCTCGTCGAGGAGCAGAACGTTCGCTCCCTCCTTGAGCATGCGGGCCAGGTGCACCCGGTTGCGTTCTCCCCCCGAGAGAAGACCGACCGGCTTCTGCTGGTCGGAGCCGGAGAAATTGAAGCGCCCCACGTAGGCCCGGGAGTTCACCTGCCGTGTCCCCAGCGCGATGGTGTCACGCCCCTCGGAGATCGCCTCCCAGACGCTGTGCTCTGGATCGAGAACGTCCCGGCTCTGGTCGACGTAGGCGAGCTTGACGGTTTCGCCGATACGGATGGTCCCCGCATCCGGCTCCTCCTGCCCGGTGATCATGCGGAAGAGGGTGGTCTTGCCCGCCCCGTTAGGGCCTATGACGCCGACGATGCCTCCCGGCGGCAGATTGAAGGTGAGATCGTCGATGAGCAGCCTCTCGGCGTAGCCCTTGCGGACCCCGTCGGCCTTGATGACGATGTCGCCGAGGCGCGGACCGGGAGGAAGGTAGATCTCGAGGTCCTCCGACCGCTTCTCGCTCTCCCGGGAGAGAAGGTCCTCGTAGGAAGTGATGCGGGCCTTCCCCTTGGCGCGCCTGCCCTTGGGCGACATCCGTATCCACTCCAGCTCCCGCTGCAGGGTCTTCTGGCGCTGGCTCTCCTGCTTCTGCTCCCGCCTCAGCCTCTCCTGCTTCTGCTCCAGCCAGGAGGAGTAGTTGCCCTTCCAGGGGATGCCGTGCCCCTGGTCGAGCTCGAGTATCCAGCCGGCGACGTTGTCGAGGAAGTAACGGTCGTGCGTGACGGCGATCACCGTGCCCGGGTACTGCTGCAGGTGGTGCTCCATCCACGCCACCGACTCGGCGTCGAGGTGGTTCGTGGGCTCGTCGAGAAGCAGGATGTCCGGCTGCTGCAGCAGGAGCCGGCAGAGCGCAACGCGGCGGCGCTCCCCTCCGGAGAGCACGTCCACTACCGTCTCCGCCGGAGGGCACCGCAGGGCGTCCATGGCCATCTCGAGGCGGGAGTCCAGGTCCCACGCCCCCGAGGAGTCGAGCTTCTCCTGCACCTCCCCCTGGCGCTCGATGAGCTTCTGCATCTCGTCGTCGGACATGGGCTCGGCGAACTTCTCGTTGATGCTTTCGTATTCGGCCAGGAGATCCACCGTCTCGCGAACGCCCTCCTCGACGATCTGCTTCACGGTCTTGCCCGCCTCCAGCCGCGGCTCCTGCTCCAGGTGTCCCACGGTGTACCCCGCGGAGAGGGCGACCTCACCGTTGAACTCCTTGTCCACCCCCGCGATGATGCGCAGCAGCGTGCTCTTGCCGGAGCCGTTCAGCCCGAGGACACCGATCTTGGCCCCGTAGAAATAGGAGAGGGAGATGTCCTTGATGACCGGCTTCTTGTCGTAGTAGCGGCTCACGCCCATCATGGAGTAGATGATCTTGTTCGGCTCGCTAGGCATATCGCAACTCCCTGATATGGCGTTAAAATAGTGAAATGTTGGGACAGTATGACTCGTGTAAGGTAACTGAAAGCCGTCCAACGCTACGGTATAACATACAATATTGCGACAATTATGTAACCTCCCTATTCAGCTGAGTCTTCGCGAGAACCCTTACGGATCGGTACGGAAATCACCATTTTCGACGTCGTGGCACAGTGCGGCGGCATCGCGGCGGTGCTCCTGGGGCCCTTCCCTTGCGTTCCATGAGCGAGCACGGCGGGTATTGAAGACTATGGAAATGGGGAAAGTGTGTTAACATATTGACATGATTGAAAAAACGGTTGTCACGAGAAGCCTGGAAGACATTCTCGGTCGTGCGGAATTCATCAGGAACAAGAAAACCGTCGGGCGAAAGAAAGACCTTGCCGATATAGAAGCCATCGGGGAGGAACTGATCAGTCCGTGAACGCAAGACTTCTTCTTGCAACAGGGATCCTGCTCATCCTCTCGACGTCGGTCCGGGCCGACTACGTCAATCTCACCGGGGCGGAGAACGCGAGGAACATCGCTGAAATACGTGTCGAGAACGACCGGGTCAGGGTGAATCTGGAGATTTACGTCGAGGATCTCGGAAAGTTCCTCGAGCTTCTCCCGGAGGAGTTCTTCAAGGAGAGCGAGGTTGAACTGCCGCCCATAGAGGCACGGATGCGCCGCTTTGCGGAAGAGACCTTCCGGGTCACCGCCGACGGTGAGACCCTGCCGGCGCAGCTCCTGCTGAGCGAGCCTCGGATGCGGACGAAGCGCGATTCGCCCTTCGCCGGGATGATCAACCCCTACACGAGACAGCCCATTCCCGGTCCGCCGGAAGATCCTCGTGTCCTCTACGCCGAGATTGCCTACCCCTTCGAAGGCCGGCCGGCGAAGCTGGAGTTCTCTCCTCCCAGGGACGAGCAGGGCCGCCCCGCCGCCTCCGTCGGTTTCGTCACCTACCACCGGGGGGTGACGGTCAATGATTTCCGCTTCCTCTCCAAGAAGGCGACGCTCAACCTCGACTGGGACGACCCCTGGTACAGCAGGTTTGAGCAGAAGCCCTACAAGAGGTGGCAGGAGGCGGGGGTGAG
>JAUWCW010000048.1 GCA_030609125.1 Candidatus Rokuibacteriota bacterium | reverse complement strand
GAAATCGTCTGCTGACGCGTGGGCCAGCTGACTTTCTAGAGCTCTACGATTACTTCCTTGAGAAACGACTTCGTATTATCAAACATATGTCCGCTACCGTGGAATCTGGCAGGCCAGGAGGGATTCGAACCCACAACACCCGAATTTGGAGTCCGGTGCTCTAACCGTTAGAGCTACTGGCCTGTACTCCGCCACTGGTATCCTTTCTCCCTACTTGCCTTCCTTGTGAAGGGTGTGGGCCCGGCAGAAGCGGCAGTACTTCTTGAACTCCAGCTTGGCCGGGGTGGTCTTCTTGTTCTTGCTTGTCTTGTAGTTTCTCTGTTTGCACTCGCTGCAGACCAGCGTCACCGTGTCGCGTGTCAAGACCCTTCTCCTTCCCTTCAGCGTTTGCCGGGGCGCCCTACTCTATGATTTCGCTGACGACGCCGGCGCCGACGGTCCGGCCGCCCTCGCGAATGGCGAACCGCAGCTCCTTCTCCATCGCGATCGGCGCTATCAGCTCGCCCGTTATCTCCACGTTGTCTCCGGGCATCACCATCTCCACACCCTCCGGCAGATGCGCCGTCCCCGTCACGTCCGTGGTGCGGAAGAAAAACTGCGGCCGGTAACCGTTGAAAAACGGCGTGTGACGCCCCCCCTCGTCCTTGGTCAGCACGTACACCGAACCTTTGAACTTCTTGTGCGGCTTGATCGAACCAGGCTTGGCAAGCACCATCCCGCGCTCAATCTCCTCACGCTTCGTACCCCGAAGCAAAACACCGACGTTGTCGCCGGCGCGACCCTCGTCAAGCGTACAGATTCCTGTCACATCAGTCGTACGAAAGTAAAACTGGGGACGATACCCGTTAAAAAACGGGGTGTGACGGCCACCTTCTTCCTTGTTCAGGATGTAGCATTCCGCCTTGAACTTCTTGTGCGGCGTAATCGAACCAGGGGCTGCTATTACCTGGCCGCGAACAACCTCCTCACGCTTCAAGCCGCGAAGAAGAACTCCGATGTTGTCACCAGCACGACCCTCATCAAGAAGCTTGCGGAACATCTCAACTCCCGTGGCCACCGTCTTCTGCGTCTCCTTCAAACCGACGATCTCCACATCCTCGCCCACCTTGACGATCCCCCGCTCGATCCGGCCCGTCGCCACCGTCCCCCGGCCGCTGATGGAAAACACGTCCTCGATCGACATCAAAAACGGCTTGTCCACCTCACGCTCGGGCTCCGGAAAATACGTGTCCAGGGCCTCCATAAGCTCAAAGATGCACTTGGTGTCCTCACTGTCGGGATCCCCGCTCTCGAGGGCCTTCAGCGCACTGCCGCGCACAATCGGAATGTCGTCGCCGGGAAACTTATACTGCGTAAGAAGCTCCCGAACCTCAAGCTCCACCAGGTCCAGAAGCTCCGGATCGTCAACCATGTCCGTCTTGTTCATGAACACCACCATCCCCGGAACTCCCACCTGACGCGCCAGCAGAATGTGCTCCCGCGTCTGGGGCATGGGACCGTCGGCGGCGCTCACAACCAGAATCGCACCGTCCATCTGCGCCGCTCCCGTGATCATGTTCTTCACGTAGTCGGCGTGGCCCGGACAGTCCACGTGCGCGTAGTGACGATTATCCGACTCGTACTCCACGTGGGCGATCGCGATCGTTATGCCGCGCTCCTTCTCCTCGGGAGCCTTGTCGATCTGGTCAAAGGGAACGTACTCGGCCAGACCCTTCTTCGCCAACACCTCGGTAATCGCCGCCGTCAGCGTCGTCTTGCCGTGATCCACATGACCGATGGTGCCCACATTCATGTGAGGCTTCGTGCGTACAAACTTCTCCTTCGCCATGACCTATCCCTCCTTGCTGACGGCAGCCGCCCTGCATGGAACCTCTGTCTCACTGGAGCCCACGACCGGGATTGAACCGGTGACCTCGTCCTTACCAAGGACGTGCTCTACCGACTGAGCTACGTGGGCCTGTGAGAAGCGCATTATCCTTCGCATTTCTTCGTTGCTTCCTCGTTTCGTCACTGCGGCGTACAGACGTACGCCTCGCTCCTCAACTTCGTCGCGCCTTGAACTGCTCGAATACTGCGCTTCTCACAGTTCACGTACTCACCTGAAACCGGACAGCAATAAAACCCGTCTCTTAAATGGAGCGGGAAACGGGATTCGAACCCGCGACCCTCAGCTTGGAAGGCTGACGCTCTAGCCAACTGAGCTATTCCCGCCCGAGCCTCATATCTGGTGGGGAGGGGAGGACTCGAACCTCCGAAGGCTTCGCCGGCAGATTTACAGTCTGCTCCCTTTGACCGCTCGGGAACCTCCCCTGGATACCGTTCCTGCTTCACGCTCCTCCTGATACTGTCGAGCCTCACCGCTTTCACGTCGCTTCCTGAAGTCTGTATCGGTAATCTGGAGCCGATGAGAGGACTCGAACCTCCAACCTACTGATTACAAATCAGCCGCTCTACCAGTTAGAGCTACATCGGCTCTCCATGGCAAGCTAACCTCCCGATATCCGGGAAAAATCAATCATCTAAATAACTTAGAAGCCACAAGGCGCTCTTATGCCTTGCAAAAGAAAGAGTGAGTATAGGGACTTGTTGTTAGCAAGTCAACAATTATTTGGTCCCTTCGAGGGGGGGATCCCTCCGCTGCTGCAGGAAGGCGGTGAAGAGAAAGAGGCCGGTCGCCGTCGCCATGTTGTAGGCGGCCACCCTGCCCGTGGAGGGTATCCTCACCAGGCTGTCGCAGTGCTCCTTCGTCAGCCGCCGGAGACCGCGGTGCTCCTCTCCCACCACGATGGCCGCCCGTCCCCGGAAATCCGCGTCCTGGAGCTCCACGTCTCCCCCGGGATCGGCGCCGTACACCCAGAACCGCTCCTCTTTCAACTTTCGAAGGGCGGCGGCAAGGTTTCCGACTCTCACAACCTCCACGTACTCGAGGGCTCCGGCGGCGACCTTCTCCACCGTGGGGGTGATGCCGGTGGTCCTGTCCTTGGGCATGATCACCGCCCCCGCCCCGTTGAGGCTGCAGTTTCGAATCACCGCCCCGAGGTTGTGCGGGTCCTGCACGCCGTCGAGAACCACCACCAGCGCCGTCCGGGCGCCCTCTATTTCACCAAGGTATTCAACGAGGTCCCGCGCACCCTTGGCCTCCACGGTGGCGGCGACGCCCTGGTGGTTCCCGGCGTCCGTCATGCGGTCCAGGGTGCGGGTGTCGACGTGCTTGATCTTCATTCCCCTGCTCCGGGCCAGCTCCGTCAGCCGCCGGGCCCGGGAACTGTCCCTCCCGGCGGTGAGATAGAGGCCCCCCAGGATGCGGGTCCCTTGCCGGAGGGCCTCCTCGATGGGGCGAAAACCGCAGATGACCCGCGTTACGGTTTTCTCAGCCGCCAAATCGTGCCCTCCGGAGTGTCCTCGAGCAGCACTCCCCTGGAAAGGAGCTCGTCCCGGACGGCATCGGCGGCGGCCCAGTCCTTTCCGGCGCGGGCGGCTTCCCGCGCGGCCAGCCTGGCCTCTATCCAGGAGCTGTCCACGGTGCTCTTGAGCTTCTCTTCCCTCCGGTCGCGACGCTCCCTCCACGACGAGGGGGAGCTGTCCAGAACTCCCAGCACTTCCCCCGCCTCGCGGACGCCCTGGAGAAAGGCCGCCAGCGTCTCCCCTCCCGGGCGCTCGCCCCGGGCCAGGGCGCCGCTGAGCGCCTTCGATGTCTTGAAGATCTCTCCCAGGGCCTCGGCTGTATTGAAATCGTCGTCCATGGACCGCCGGAACCTTTTTCCGAGAGAGGCGACGGCTTCCGACGCCTCCCTGGCCCCGCTTCCGGAGGGATTCGCCGCCGCCTCTTGCAGCACTCCCTCCAGTTCGCCCACGAGGTGGTAGAAGCGGTCGAGGGTGCGCGTGGCCTCCTCCAGGTTCTGATCCGAAAAATCAATGGGGCTGCGGTAGTGGGTGGAAAGCAGAAAGAGCCTGATCGCCTCGGCGTCGTACCTCTCCAGGATGTCCAGGATGGTGAAGAAGTTGCCCAGGGACTTCGACATCTTCTCCCGGTTGACGTTGACGAATCCGTTGTGGATCCAGTAGCGGACGAAGCTCTTGCCCGTAAAGGCCTCGGACTGGGCGATTTCGTTCTCGTGGTGCGGAAAAATAAGGTCCTTGCCGCCCCCGTGGATGTCGAACTGCTCGCCCAGGTGGAAGGCGGACATGGCCGAGCACTCGATGTGCCACCCCGGCCGGCCGCGCCCCCAGGGGCTCTCCCACCAGGGTTCGCCTTCCTTGGAGGCCTTCCAGAGAGCGAAGTCGAGCGGGTCCGCCTTGCGCTCGTCAACTTCGACCCGGGCGCCGGCCATCATGTCCTCCGGCGTGCGGCCCGAGAGGGCCCCGTACCCGGGGAATTGCCTGACCCGGAAGTAGACGTCGCCGTCCACCACGTAGGCCGAGTCCTTTTCGACCAGCGCCTCAACCAGCGAGATGATGTCGCGAATGTGCTCCGTGGCCCTGGGCTCGATGTCGGCGGGGCGGACGCCGAGGTCTTTCATGTCCCGCTGGTATTCTTCTATGAAACGCTCCGCCAGGGCTGCGGGGGCCACCTTGGCCTCGGCGGCGCGGGCGATGATCTTGTCGTCTATGTCGGTGAAGTTCTTGACGTAGGTAACGTGCAGGCCCGAGTATTCGAAATATCGCCGTATCACGTCGAAGACGACCGCCCCGCGGGCGTGGCCGAGGTGGCAGAAGTCGTAGACCGTAACACCGCAGACGTACATGCCGACCCGCCCCGGCTGCAGCGGCGTGAACTCCTCTTTTCCGCCCTTTCTGGTGTTATACAGCTGCATCAATGCGTCTCCTTCCGAAAACAGGGACCCATGATAGGAAATGGGACGTCGTTGTCAACGGACATTCAGCCGACTGTCAACCACGCCAACGTGCATCTTCCGGCCCAACTCCCGGACCACGACCGGCAACATTCATGCACCTATTTCAATCCCAGCTCGTGTCCTATAATCCTGGTAACGAAACATTCTCCAAAGGTCTCGCCCGCTACCAGTTCGCGGATGCGTGTGAAGGTTTCCGATGTGCACCCCGCCTTCCCGGCGGCTTCCATGGTGTGATCATAGGCCTCCCGAACGTCCAGACTGGTGATCTCGTAGCCATAGCCCTCCACGAGCCACCGCAGTGCCGCCATACCGGCCTCGACGGCAAATCGAGGTTCGGTTTTCGCCATGTCCCGGGCGGCCCGGGTGAGGGTCCTGGGATCGCAGGGGGTGCGATTGGCCAGTTCGACGGCCTCGTCATAGAGTCCCGCCGACCTGGCGGCGGCGAACCACTTGCCCTCATCTCCCGGAGTGGAGATTACCAGATCACGCAGTATGTCGGCCGGTTCTTTGCCCGGATATTTCTTGACGATACCGCGGAAGGTCGCCAGGTACGTCGTCTTCCGATTGGCCTCGACGGCATAGCGGCTATAAGCCTCCTCCGCCATGCCGCTCGACAGCAGGATTTCTTCACAGACCCGCGCGATCTCCCAGGCGGGCTGGTTGAGTCCCCGTGTATTCTCGGCGTACCGAAGCGCTTCGCCCCTCCTGCCCATGGATATCAGAGCCTTGACTCCCCATTTCCGATCATGCCAGAACTTGTGAGGCGCCTGTTCGAGCAGTTCCATGATTTCGGCATTCCGTCCCGCCTTGAGCAGCGCGCTCAGGCAGGCGGACGTCCCGTTGAAGTAGTCTCCGGGCTTACGATCCGGGCTCCAGACCATCCGCACCACGCTGACAAAATCGTCCGCCCAGCGTGAGGCGCGTTCGGGAGTAACGCAAAGCTCCCCCCAGTGGTCGGGCAATCCCTCGAGGTAGGGCATCTTGTCCTCCTCCACCGCCCGCCAGAGACGATCCAGCCATCTGTCCCGGAGTTCATCATCGGCCGGCGCCCGGGCGATGATCGGCGCCAGCGTTTCGATGGCGTTGTAGACCGTCGTGCCGATGGCGCCCGAGGAGCCGTCCACCCGCTCGATAGCCGCTGAAATCTTTTCGAGGAAGAGCACGGCGCCCTCGCCACCCAGGACGGGATCCTTGCGGGCCGCCTTCCTGATTTCCGAGACCGCCTCCTTGATGCGCTTGATCGCCGGCTGCGAACGCCACCCGAAGGCGTACCGCCTGAAACGGGCGCGAAAGGTCCATTTGTGTTTGATGCCGGAAGACATGTTCGTCAGCGCCTCTTCTTCACGATTGCTTTTCCCTTCAGGCCGGATTCTCCCCGTTTCTCCATTCTACGTAAGAACCGAATTTTCATCTACATCGCGTAGTTCGTCAGATATCCGTCATGCATCGTCCGTCGTCCTGCTTCCGTAGGCGGATCGGAATGCCTGTTCCATAAGGGCGATTTCGTCCTCCGACAGAAAATCAAAGTGGCTTACACGTTTCTTCGCTGAGAGTCGGCCGTTGTTCTGCAGGCAGAAACGGATGAAGAGATCGATATGCCGATCGGGCATGTCCACGATCTCCCGGATCGCCTTCCTGGTCACGTCGTAGTCTGCCAGGAAGGCCAGTTCTTCGACGAGTTCCGTATCGATGGTGTGCTCAATAAACCGGAAGAGCGCCTCCGCCTGGGACGTCATGTCGACGTAGCTGTACCACCGGGCCGTATCGTTATGAACAGTCATGCGGCCTTCCTCGTCAAAGGAATATTCCACCAGGGCCATGAGCGGTCGAGAAAACGTCTCCAGGGAAGCGTCGTAGCCGGCAAGATCCTTCAGCATGGACGCCGATACGGGAAACATGATTCCACCGGGCGTAAATCCTCGGCGGGCAAGAACATTGTGGATCAGGAATCGATGAATTCGACCGTTGCCGTCCTCGAAGGGATGCAGGAAAACGAATCCATACGCCACGGCGGCGGCATGAATCACTGCGGACACGCCTCCCTCGTCCATTCGCTTGTGGGAGGCGATCAGGCATTTCATCATGTCGGGGAGGTCCTCCGGCTTCGGACACGCGAAATTGACTTTCTCTTTCTGCCAGGCTACCGTCTCGCCGACATAGTTCTGGATCGTCCGATAGTCGGATTCGGAAAACCGTGGATCGACAATACGATTCTGCAGGTCGATCAATTTCGTTTTTTCGCAGAAGTCTTCGCGCTCCGCCAACTGAAGCAACGCGATGAAGCGCTCGGTCCGGGCCGAGCCGGGTTTAATGTGTTCGATTTCGAAGGATGTTTTCGTCTCCTTGGAGTAGAGATAACTCAATGCCCGCTTCAACAATTCCGGCGAGTAGCCGGACATGACATTCCGGCACCGGCCGGGAAGGTCGGATGCTTCGAAACCTTGAAGGATATCGGTACGACGAATCATCGGACAGAACCGGCTTTCGCCCAGCAAGTTGTCGTTGATCCGCTGACGGCGAACCTTGCGGGCAGTAGTGACCGTGTAGTATTGATCCGGATCGAGCAGGTCGATGTAGTTTCCCCGCTTCAAGTCATCAATCGGGAGGGACGTGCCGGTAAGAAACTCGTACAGAAACCACAGCCGACGGGCGTATTTACCGGTCGGTTTGGACCGGACATAATCCATGAAGTCTTCCGCGCCGACCTCCTGAAACAGGCTCGCGAGTATCGCGAGATTCGTGCCGTCGTACTTGATTGCGAATTCGAGATGATCGCCCAATGCGTTCCCCGGCCAGTATTTGAGCGGGTAGACCTCTTCGATTACGGTCCCGGTCGAGTCGGTCCGGTGGATTCCGCTTGTCGCGACCAGGGATATGTGCCAGTTCGGGATGACGTCGAGACCGTACCGCTCAATGAGCGCCGCATATCCTGCGAGCCTGAGCGTAGCCTGTTTTTGACCGTTTTCAGCCACGGCATCCTCCAGAAAAAAGATTACGATACGAGAAATACAGTTACGTGGGCTGTCTTGTCAAGAAAAATAGTTACGACAGCCTCGGGCCACCATGGACCGGAGATCTCCATCTTCGGCATGCGTCCAGGCTCACGATACGGCATCAAAGTGCCTGTTCTCCCTAAAAAGGCGGAAGCTCGGGCTCATCCGGCGTCCCGGACATCTCGTTCTGCCGGCGCCGCTTTTTCGCCTCGCGCCTTTTGGCCTTCTTCTTCTCGTCGTGCTGGATTTTCCGTTCGATGGACAGAACGGTTTCCGGACGTTCCCTGCCGAAGCGCTTGAAATACAGGTGCCCGATGAACTGCCGGAGCGGCATCTTCCATGGCTCCTGGTCGTGGTTGTCCAGTTTGCCGAGCGTTTTCGGGTTCATCCCAAGCTCACGGGCCATCTGGACAAGAGCATGTGAGAGCCGATGCCGCTTTCGGGCATCGATCCACGCCTGCATCTTCTGGTTCGGCTTCTTTTTCTTCCCGGCCATCCCTTCGACCTACACTGTCCGCGAAGATTGCTGTCCAGAGCGGTTGCTTCGAGCACCTCTATTTCCAGGAAAAACCCGTAATGTCAAACAAGCTGGCTTCTTGCTTCCCCGGAGCTCACCATGCAGTTCCCTGTTCGTAGCCAGGCACAGGAATCCAAAAACCCGTTTTGGACAAGAGTGACTTGTTACATATCTTCGTCTCCTGCTATTTCTTTTTCCAATTCATCTAAAGGGGGCAGAATGGCCGCGATCGCTTCTCGAAGCGGCTCCAGATTTTTTTCAACGAGCTGCCACACTTCAGCAATACTCACGCCTCATACTGATGAATCAATACATCCCGAAACCCGGCGAGTTCCCGCCAGGAAATCGATGGATGCCGCTGTCTGTATTCCTCTGGAATCCTTTTGGCGGCTTCCCCAATGACCTCGAAATTACGGATGACGGCATCCTGGGTACGAGAGTCGACAAAGAACGCATCTTTGCCATCCGCGGTGTACTCCTTGATGCGGTCAATCCTTTCAAGGATCTGGGCAAGGTAAACACGGGTGTCTTTTTTCATAAGGGACTTGCCTCCTTTAGAATCCGCCTTCGGAGCAGCCAGTACAGCCCATCTTCGGACACCACATCCACTTTGACACCGAGAAGTTCCTGAAGATCGAGGACAAGGGCGCTCAGATCAAGCAGGCTTCGCCCTTCTTCCATTTTCACCAGGAGGTCGATGTCGCTTTCGTGCCCTGCTTCGCCTCGGGCCACCGAACCAAAGATCCTGGGATTCAACGCACCATGCTTTGCGACCAGACGCTTTATGGCTTCACGTTTCTCTTGCAGCAGTGTTTCAGCTTTCATAATCATCCTCCGGATGAAAGAAGCAAAAAGACCGATGTTCTCATCTTGACTCCGCCTCCCGGTCGACACCACCCCGGCCACAGCGGCGCGCTCCAAGTATAACGTTTTATTTGCCCTCCGATTTTCCCGGCCAGCGTGCCTTCGCGCGCTCCAGAAAGGGCGGCTCGACGTGTTTGGGCGCGCCGGAAACGATCCTTTCAAATAGATACTCCCGGCTCACGCACCCTCCCATGGATTGATCAACATGGCCCCTGTCGGCTCATAGTCAGCGATATTTCGCGTCATGAGATGCAGCCCGTGACGTCGGGCCGTCGCTGCGATCAGACCGTCGCAGGATGACACAACTTTTCCATGCTTCCGGGCAGTGGCTGTCAGCTCCCCCCAGATATGGGCAGTTTCCCCATCGACAGGAAGGATGCGGGAAGCATAGTCTCGCTCCAGGGCCTGCAGCCAGCTCTGCAGTTGGCGTTTACGTCTGCCGTCGTCAAGGAGTGCGATACCTTTGGCGATCTCGCCGATAGAGATCACGCTGATAAAGAGATCGTCATCGGCAATCTCCTCGGCAGATCGGCGCACCAGCTGATTTCCTTTCGGCTTTCGTATCTCCGAAAGAACGCACGTGTCGAGAAGAACTCTCACAGATCCGGATCCCGCATGACCGAACGGTCCCGGCTCAAGTCCAGGCCTTCCAGGTCTGGCCCCTCCTTCATGAGAAATTCCTTGAATCCAGGCTCTTTGCCTACCAGCCGTTTATAGTCCCGAAGGGCCAGGACAATTACTGTGTCGTTCCGGCGCAAGACACGCTGCGGACCCTCCGTG
>JAUWCW010000361.1 GCA_030609125.1 Candidatus Rokuibacteriota bacterium | reverse complement strand
CCTCCGGCATCCTCATGTCCCGCGAGCGCAGGCCGGCCTCGACGTGCGCCACCCGGATCCAGAGCTTCTTCGCCGTGATGGCGCAGGCCATGGTGGAGTTGATGTCCCCGACGACGATGACGAGATCGGGCTTCTCGCTCCGGCAGACCTTCTCGAACTCGATCATGACCTTGCCGGTCTGCTCGGCATGGCTCCCCGAGCCCACCTCGAGGTCGATGTCCGGCCTCGGGATCCCCAGGTCCTCGAAAAAAGAGGCGCTCATCTTTTCGTCGTAGTGCTGCCCGGTGTGAACGAGGACCTGCTGCAGGCGTTCGGAGTGCGGCCTCATGGCCTCCACGATGGGGGCGATTTTCATGAAGTTCGGCCGCGCGCCGACGACGTTGATGATTTTCATAAGAAATTATTCTATCAGATGACAGGCCGAAGGGTTCGGCACGACAAACCACGTGTTGTCATCCCGAGCACTTCGGCCTGTCATTCGAAGAGCCTGCCGTCCCGGAGGGTGAGGACGCGGGCGGCGATATCGAGCATGGGCGTGCGGTGCGAGATGATGAAGGTCGTCCTCCCCGTGGACAGCTCGCGCAGCGAGTCCCGGATCAGCTTCTCCGTCCCGGCGTCGAGCGCCGACGTCGGCTCGTCGAGGATAAGCAGGGCCGGCTCCCGCAGGAAAGCCCTCGCGATGGAGACCCGCTGACGCTGCCCGGTGGAGAGGACCACCCCCCGCTCGCCGATCACCGTTGCGTACCCCTGCGGGAAGCGCTCGATCTCATCGTGGATGTGGGCCAGCCGCGCCGCCCTCTCCACCTCCTCCATCGTCACCTCGGGCCTGCCGTAGCGGATGTTCCTCTCGATGGTGTCGTTGAAGAGAAAGATGTCCTGCGAGACGATCCCGATCCTCCCCCGCAGCCACCTGGTGTCGAGCGCCGCGTAGTCATGCCCGTCGAGATAGACCTCCCCCCGCAGCGGCCGGTAGAACTTGAGCAGAATGTTCACCAGCGTCGTCTTCCCCGCCCCGCTCTCCCCGACCAGGGCCACCGCCTCCCCCGCCCGCACGGTGCACGAGACGTCCCTCAGGACCGGCTTGCCCTCCTCGTAGGCGAAAGAGACATTCTCCAGCCTCACCTCGCCCTCAACCCTCTCCAGCACCACGCCCGCCGGCCCCTTCCCCTCCTCGGGGAACTCCGGCACCGTCCTGAAAAGCTCCATCAGCCGGTCCAGGGACGCGAAGATCGGCTGCAGCGTGAGGTGCATCAGCGAGAGGCTGCGCACCGACCCCGAAAGATAGACGACATAGGTCGTGAAGGCGACGTAGTCGCCGATCGTCATCGCCCCCCGCCGGATCTCCAGGGCCCCGAACCACATGATGATCAGAGTGGAGAGAAACTGCGCGCCCCGCACCGCATACCCGGAAGCCATCTGCAGGACAAACGCCCTGACTCTCGTGCGCAGAAAGGAGCGCATGCGCCCCGCAACCTTGCGCACCTCCCGCCCCTCGGCGCCGTGGGATTTGACGACCTCCACACCCGAGAAGACCTCCTGCATGTCCCGCGAGACCTCGGCGCGCCGCTCCCGCTCGGCCCGGCTCACACTCCTCTGGCGCCCGGCGAAGTAGTGGCTGATGAGAATGTAAGCGGGCAGAAGTGCCGTGGCGATGACCGCCAGCTTCACGCTCAGGGCAAAAAGGATCGTCATCCCAAAGACGAGGTAGAAGGTGCTGGTGATGACCTGCAGCCCGCTCTGGGTGAAGAAGTAGTGCAGGACGTCGACGTCGTCGGAGACCCGTGAGACGAGGTAGCCCGTCTGTTCCTTGCGGAAGAACGAGAGCGGAAAGCGCAGCATCCGGTCGAAGAGGGCCCGCTGCAGGTTGAAGACCATCTCCTGCTCGAAGCGCAGGTTCAGGATGCGCTGGGTCACCTGGACGACCCCGATGATGCCGCCTGCGAGCAGCATGACCAGGAGGAGAACGTTTATGTTCCGCAGCGCCTCCGTGACGACCGGAACGTGGGCCGCGAATCCCAGCGCCTCCAGCAGACGCTCCACCCGCGGCGCGCTCTTCTCCATGACGACGAAGTCGATGAGAACCTTGGTCCCCAGCGGCACGAGAGACCCCAGGGCGGTCCCGATTACGGCCAGAACGACACTCGCCACCCCCAGTTTCCAGACGGGCCGTGCGAAACGCGCCAGAAACCGCAGGTCCCGGTAGCGGAACTCCACGGGAGCCCGCTCGGGCTTTTCCAGAATGGGTCTGAAATATTTGCGCACGTCTCGATCTTACCCCAAAAACGCTGGAATATCGACACGATACGCCTTTTCTGGGAGTATGCACAAGGTGTTTATCTTCCGTAACACACCTTTCAGTTATTTGGTATAATATTTTTGGTAATATGCGGAAAATTCAGAGAAAATGATACGTCTAGACAGGGCTGGTGCCAAGGGGATCTTCAGGGACTGAATGATTATGAGCACCGGCAACAGACCGATCGCCAACCCGGTGATCGTCCTCCGTGAGGAGTTCGACGACTGGGCGGTGGTCTTCAACCCCGACACCGCCGAGGCGGCCGGGATCAACCCGGTGGGCGTGGCGGCGTGGAAGATGATGGACGGAAGCCGCACGGTGGAAGAGATCGTCGCCGCCATCCGCAAGCAGTTCGACGACGTTCCCGAAACGGC
>JAUWCW010000093.1 GCA_030609125.1 Candidatus Rokuibacteriota bacterium | reverse complement strand
GGCGTGTAGGCGTGTTGAAAGACCACGCTGTCTTGAGACAACCTGTCAAGGAAAGGGGTCGTGTCAAAATCATAGCCGTTGAAGGAAACATGATCGGCCCTGAGAGAATCTATCGTTATCAGGATGACCGAAGTGGGCTGTTCCTTCTTGACGGCGCAGCCGGAGCCTACGCTCACCATGAAAGCAAGCGCATAGAAAACGTTGCGGAGCGCCTTCGGCTGGGAAAAGAACCGCCTCATATGCCGGCTAGCGCACCGGGAATGATTCTTGGGAATCTTCACAGACCCTTGGAAACCTCACCACCATAGCGGAACCTCCCGGAATTGTGCCGCTGTTAACCGATTTGCGAAACGCAAAGTTCCGGAAAAAGAATAACCCGGAGAGAACGGTGCGGACAAGTAAAAAATGAGCACAGCTTTTTGCTTGACAAAGACTCCCGCAGGCCCTTATAAGAAGAGTAAGGGCTAGAATGTAAGCACTGCAGATCCATCTAAACCTTTTGTTATTATGTCGGGGAGGGGAACCTATGAAAAAGGCAATGATCTTTGCCGTTGCGGCAGTCCTGGTGATCGGTTTACACTCCGTCTCTTTTGCCCGGAGCGAGTACCTGGTTGGAGCAAAGCTCGGCTACGCCGGTCCCACGGGGGACTTCGGCGAGGATTTTGACGGAGGGTTCCTCTACGGCTTCTTCGGTGAAGTGGCCTATTCTCCCTACTTCTCCGTTGAGGGCTCTCTGGTCCGCCACACTCACGATGAGAGTGAACAGGGGCTGGGCGAGCTCTTCCCCATTCACCTGCAGATGTCGATGTTTCCCGACATAGAAGAGGAGCATTTCGGGGGTGAGAAGAGCCTGACGATGAACGAGCTGACCCTCAATGGAAAGGTGTACCTGCCGACAGAGGGAATAAGACCCTACCTCACCTTCGGCGTGGGAGGCTACTTCTGGAAGTTCGACATTAAGAACCTTGGGGACAACACCGAAACCGACTTTGGTGTCAACGGCGGCGGCGGCCTTCTCCTGCCGGTGGGCGAGCGGGTGTACCTGGGTGTAGATGCACGATACACCCACGTCTGGACCCAGATTGCCGCCGACGAGCAGAGCCTTAAGTTCTGGAACATCGTCGGGCTGGTTGCCTACGGCTTTTAAAGAAGCTCAGAGGGATCCTGAGAGCTCCTTTACCCTCCGCGGCAGCTCCTCGAAGGAGAAGAGGTCCCGGTACTCGACAAGGCCCGCCAGCGCTCCCGTCTGACGGACCCGAATGCCGAGTTCCTCGAGAATCGCCACGGGATTCAGGCCTCCCATGACGATCACTCCCAGGCGTCCCTCGCTGACGGGAATTTCCAGCAGAGGACGACCGGGCCACCCGATCATGCAGACGCCCCCCAGCCCCGCCTCCTTCATGGTGCGGACTATTGTCAGCAGGCGGCTGCGGCTGTCGCAGGGAACCTCACGAAAGCTGGCGCCCACGAGCCCGTTGCCCGATTCCGTCGCCCCCCAGTAATCCGTCATTCCGCTGCGGATGAAAACTTCCAGGGGATCCAGCGTCGTGCCCTCGTAGTGAATGAGCTCGACAAACCGCGAAGGCTTGCCGTTCTTCAGTTCCAGGAGGCCCCCGAAGCGGGAGATGGTGGGAATGCCATGCTCGAGCAGGACGCCGTTCAGGGTGATGGAGCAGACGGTGCCGATCCCGATCTTTCCCTCGGGGATCAGGACATCGCCCACACGCTCTCCGGGGGAGAGAAGCGTCAGGAGCCGGCCCATGGAGAGCTCCGCGTCGAAGACGCGGCTGATGAGGGGGTAGGCCCTCTCGAGCTGGTCCCTTTCGAGAAGAGTGACGTTCATGACGACACTGCCCGTGCGCGTACCGAGGTTGAAGTCCATGCGGTACGTCATGAGATCTATCTTGGCGGCGAGGTAGCCGACCTTGTCGTAGATGCGGGCGGTGGAGAGCTCCTTCAGGCCCCGCTCGGTGATCTGCCGCCCCCGCTTGCCGAGGTTCTCCGTGAGCCTCTTCTTGTCGAGGGCCTTGAGGTGAAAGCGCACGGTCCGCTCGCTCACCTCGTGGCCCATGGCGGAGAGGTGCTCGGTGATCCGGGCACTGCAGAGGGGCCCCTCCTCCTCGTGAAGGGCCCTCAGTATGGCCAGCCGCTTCTCCTCCGCTCTTTCTCCCATTCCGTCCTCGCCCCCTTGATACAGCCAGAATCTTGCCATGAAAATCCGGCAATTTTGCCAGATCCCGGTAGGCAATCCATCTATATATGCTAAATATACCATAAGCAGGCACAAGATGGGGCAACTCCCCCCCTCCGGGAGGCCCCGATCCCGGCATCGGCGCCTCAATGTTTGCCACTCTGTTGTGGCAATATTGCCAATAATTTACGTTGACCGGAGCCGATTCCCCTAGGTAACCCATTGAATAACAAGAAATACGGGAAGAAATTTCAATTGACATCGGGGTCGCTGGTTCTGTATATTGGCACGATATTGCCAGATAGGCAGTTCTTGGCATATCTGACGCAGAAGCTTCGAAGACAAGTTCAATGTGGTTATTCACTGCCAAAACAAGGGAGGGAGAATATGAACCTGAGAAAACCCAACGCGAACTCGGCAATCGGAACCTTCAACCGGTCGCGCAGCGTCGTGCCCATGTCCGGCCTGTGCACCGACTGTCTCGACGGTTGCAAGGGCGGCTGCGAGGTGTGGCTCGCGTCCTTCCGCGGCCGTGAGACACTCTATCCGGGACCCTTTGGTGAAACCACCGCCGGCGCCGACAAGAACTACCCTATCGACTATTCGCACGTCAACATTTGCGGCTACGCCATGGGGGCGCGGGGCCTCCCCAAGGGAATGAAGGCCGACTCGGACAACGCCATCTTCCCCAACGCCAACACCGAGACCTCTTATGGCTGGACAAAGAAAGTCAAGATGAAGGTGCCGATCTTCACCGGCGCGCTCGGTTCGACGGAGATCGCACGGAAGAACTGGGAGCACTTCGCCGTCGGCGCGGCGATCTCGGGTGTCACCCTCGTCTGCGGGGAGAACGTCTGCGGCATTGACCCCAAGCTGGAGCTGAACAAGAAAGGCAAGATCGTCAAGTCGCCCGAGATGGATCGCCGCATCGAGACCTACAAGCGCTACAACGAGGGCTACGGCGAGATACTCGTCCAGATGAACGTCGAGGACACCGGCTTCGGCGTCGCCGAGTACGTCCTGGAAAAGCACGGCCTCGACACCATCGAGCTCAAGTGGGGGCAGGGCGCCAAGTGCATCGGCGGCGAGATCCGCGTGAATGATCTCAAGCGGGCCCAGGAGCTGCAGAAGCGCGGCTACGTCGTCACTCCCGACCCGAGCGCCCCCGACATGATCCGCGCCTTCAAGGAACGCGAGCTGATAGAATTCGAGCGTCACTCCCGCCTCGGCTTCATCTCGAGAAAGGGCTTCCTCGACGAGGTGAAGCGCCTGCGGAAGCTCGGCTTCAAGCGGATCACCCTCAAGACCGGCGCCTACTGCATGGACGAACTGGCCATGGCCATGCGCTGGGGTGCGGAAGCGAAAATTGACCTGCTCACCATCGACGGCGCCCCCGGCGGCACCGGCATGAGCCCCTGGAACATGATGAACGAGTGGGGCGTGCCGACTTTCTATCTCCAGTCCCTCGCCTGCGAGTTCGCCGAAAAGCTGCGCAAGAGGGGGATCCGGGTGCCCGACCTCGCCATGGCCGGCGGTTTCAGTCACGAGGCCGACATCTACAAGGTCCTCGCCATGGGCGCTCCCCACTTCAAGGCGATCTGCATGGGCCGCGCCCTGATGATCCCCGGCATGGTCGGCAAGAACATCGGCGACTGGCTCAAGGAAAACAAGCTGCCGAAGTCCGTCGGCAAGTTCGGCATCCTCCCCAAGGAGATCTTCGTCACCTACGAGGAGCTGAGGGAAAAGTACGGCCGGGAAGTCAAGAAGCTGCCTCTCGGCGCCATCGGCATCTACACCTTCTCCCAGAAGATCCGGGTCGGCCTCCAGCAGCTCATGGCGGGAAGCCGGAACTTCTCCCTGGACCAGGTCGGGAGGAAGGACGTTTTCACCCTCACCCCCGAGGCCTCCGAGGTCTCCGGCCTCCCCTATGTGATGAACGCCTACCGCAAGGAAGCGGAGAAGATCCTGAAGTCGTAAGCCGAAAGAAAGAGCCGCAGGGAGCGGGTGCCGGATCGCCGATCCGGCACCCGCTTTGTGCTTCCCGGGAATCTCGCTGGAGCCGTCCGGTCACACTTCGGGTGGACTTCACACCGGCTTTCTTGACACTTTCGGTGGGAAAGGTGAAAATTCAGTTGTTTGGGCAAGGAGGGCCGGGAGCGGACCTATGATCGGATTTCTGGAAAAGCTTGGCGACGACTGCCTCTACTACCTGGAGCAGACGGGCCGGATGACGAGGTTTCTCCTGGTCAGCGTGGTGAGCGCCCTCACGCCCCCCTACAAGCCCTCGGCGGTTCTTCGGCAGCTGCACTTCATCGGGGTCCGCTCCCTGCCGGTCATCCTCTTCACCGGAGGATTCACCGGCATGGTTCTCGCCCTGCAGGGGTACTATACCCTCAGAAAGTTCGGTTCCGAGGGCTTTCTCGGCTCGGCGGTGGCCCTCAGCCTGATCCGGGAGCTCGGCCCTGTCCTGGCGGCCCTCATGGTGATCGGCCGGGCGGGATCCGCCATGACCGCCGAGGTCGGCATCATGCGCAACTCGGAGCAGATCGACGCCCTGGAGTGCATGGCCGTCGACCCCTACCAGTTCCTGATCGCCCCGAAATTCATCGCCACCATCGTCTCAATGCCGATCCTGACCTTCATTTTCGACGTGGTGGGCATCCTGGGCGGGTACCTCATCGGCGTGAAGGTGATGGGGGTGAACGCCGGAACGTACTTCCAGGGGATGTACGCCTCCGTTGAGTGGCAGGACATCCACATGGGGATCGTCAAGTCCCTCGTCTTCGGCCTCCTCCTCGTCTGGGTGGCCACGTCCAAGGGGTTCTTTCTCCATGAGGAGCGCTCCGGGGGATTCGGCGCCGAGGGGGTGAGCCACGTGACGACCAGCGCCGTCGTCCTCTCGTCGGTCTCGGTCCTCGTCTGGGACTACCTCATAAGTGCCATGCTGGTATGACCGCCGCCATTCAGCTTATAGACGTGAAAAAGTCCTTCGGGCGCCAGCAGGTTCTCAGCGGCGTGAACATCACCGTGGAAGAAGGGACCACCACGGTTATCGTGGGACCGAGCGGCATGGGCAAAAGCGTTATCCTCAAGCACATGCTGGGCCTGGTCAGGCCCGACAGCGGCCAGGTGCTGGTTTTCGGCAAGGACCTGGCGAAGATAAGCGGGAAGGCCCTGAAGGAGGTGAGGCGGGATTTCGGGGTCCTCTTTCAGAACGCCGCCCTCTTTGACTCCATGACGGTCTTCGACAACGTCGCCCTGCCGCTGAGGGAGAGGACGGACCTTCCGGAGAAGAAAATCCGTGAGAGCGTGGAGGAAAAGCTGGGCATGATGGACCTGGACGGCATCAACGAGAAATACCCCGCCCAGATCAGCGGCGGGATGCGCAAGCGCGTCGGGCTGGCCCGGGCCCTCATGCTGAACCCGCGCATCGTCTTTTTCGACGAGCCGACGACCGGGCTGGACGTGCACAAGAGCAACGAGATCTACCGCCTCTTTCACAAGACCCAGTCCCAGCTCGACTACACCGCCGTCATCGTGAGCCACGACGTGCCGAAGATCTTCAAGCTCTCGGACAAGGTGGCGCTTCTGCACGATGGCAAACTGCAGGGGAACCTGTCTCCGGAAGAGTTTCAACTTTCAGACAACCACGCCATTCAGGCGTTTGTGAAAACGACGATGGGACCAATCTATTCGAGCGACAGGGAGGAGCCGGGCTACAGTGAAAAGGTTCAACGTTGAAGTCTGGGTAGGGCTGTTCATGATCCTGGGGTTCGTCTGCTTCGCCTGGCTGGCGGTCCGGCTGGGGGACGTGCAGATCTTCGGGGACGACAGCTACACCGTCATGGCCCGCTTCGGGTCCATTTCGGGCCTGAAGGAAGGGGCCACCGTGGAGATCGCCGGCGTCAGGGTCGGGAAAGTGACGAAGGTCGACCTCGACCTCGAGGACTACGAGGCGGTGGTGGAGATGGCCATCGATGACGGGGTCGTCCTCCAGGAGGACGTCATCGCCTCCATACGGACCGCCGGCATCATCGGCGACCGGTACGTCGCCCTTACTCCCGGAGGCGCCGAGGAGGTGATCGGCCCCCGGGGGGAGATCTTCGAAACCGAATCCGCCATCAACCTCGAAGAACTGGTGAGCAAGTACATTTTCGGGAAAGACTGAATGCGCTCTCTCACGGTGTCTTCCCTGGCCGGAGCCGTCCTGTTTCTTTTCCTGACGGCCCTGCCCGGGTCGGCCGTCGGCGCCCCGCCTTTCCCGGAGGCCGCCGCCGGCGCAGACGCCGCGGAAAAGGCCGGGGACGGCGACGAGGATCTCGACGAGGATCTGCTGGAAGAGCTCTTCGGGGACGAGGAGGAAGCGGAGGAAATCCTCATCGGCGATCCCCTGGAAGGCTACAACCGGGCCGTCTTCTGGATCAACGACAAGTTCTACTTCTACCTCGCCAAGCCTGTGGCCAGAGGCTGGAGGGCGGTCGCCCCCAGGCCGGTGCGCACCTCTCTCGGAAACTTTTTCTCCAACCTCTTCGCCCCTGTGAGGGCCGCGAACTGCCTCCTCCAGGGCAAAGTCGACGACTTCGGCAACGAGGTGGGCCGCTTCATGGTCAACACCACCGTCGGCATCCTCGGCTTCTCCGACCAGGCGAAGAAGATGACCGGCATCGGTCCGAAGAAGGAGGACTTCGGCCAGACCCTCGGGGTGTGGGGCTTCGGGCAGGGGTTCTACTTCGTCCTCCCCCTCCTCGGGCCCTCGAGCCTCAGGGACACGACGGGCCTCGTCGGCGATTTCTTCCTGGACCCGATCTACTGGAGCGCTCCGGAGAGACAGATTCTGTACCTCGCCGTCAAGGGAGGCAACTACGTGAACACAACCTCCCTCGACAAGGACACCTACGAGGGCATAAAGCGCCAGGCCCTCGACCCCTATGTCTTTATCAGGAATGCATACGCCCAGAAGCGGGACGCCGACGTTGCCAAATAGGCCGGCCACCGCGATTTCCGCGCTCCGTTGCCCATCGACGCGGCTTCATGGTATCTTCCACGGCATGAAGACTCAGAGGACAAGCAGGATTGTCGGGGCGGTGCTCGTCACCCTCCTGGCGTCGGGACCCGTCGTGCCCGCCGCGGCGG
>JAUWCW010000332.1 GCA_030609125.1 Candidatus Rokuibacteriota bacterium | reverse complement strand
GAGGTCGACGCACCGCTCGACGACAACAACACGGCCCGCTTCCTCGAGCTCCTGAAGAACTCCATCAACGGATCCCAGCTCGTTGTCATAACCCACAACAAGCAGACCATGGAGCACGCCGTCAACCTTGTGGGCGTGACCATGGCCGACCCCGGGGTTTCTTCGCTCATCTCCGTCAAGCTAAGCGAAAACTAGATCTGCGCGCCTGCGCGGATCTCTTGTCCCCTGACTGCGTTGCGCCCTCATTCCCTTGTGCGGCATACTGCAGTATGCCTCCGCGGTCATTTCGGGCGGCGCCTTGCCAGGAAACAAGATCTCTCACGCATGCACACAGATCAGTGCCAGGTTAAAATGTGGTAGAGTCTCTTCCCGGAACATTTCGATAATTTCATGGAGGCGATGGTTCATGGCACGTGACGCACGATCCTCGGGGGGGCTCTTCGACCGGCTCAAGATGGGCCTCTCCAAGACGCACGAGGGCTTCGTCAACCGCGTGGAGCGTCTCGTGCTCCGCCGGAACAAGGTTGACGAAGACCTTCTGGAGAGCCTGGAGGAGCTTTACATCCAGAGCGACATCGGGCCCCGGACCACCATGGAGCTCATGGACGGGCTCCGCGAGGCCATCTCGCGCAAAGAGGTCGGTTCCCCGGAGAAGGTCCTCGCCTTCCTGCGCCGCCAGGCCGCCGAAACCCTGGCGGGGAGCGGCGGCAGCCTCTCCCTGCCCGCCGATGGACCGGCGGTCATCCTTGCCGTGGGCATCAACGGCTCGGGCAAGACCACCACCGTGGCCAAGCTGGGAAACCGCCTCCAGCGCGAGGGCCGGAAGGTCATTCTCGCCGCTGCCGACACCTTCCGGGCCGCCGCCTCGGAGCAGCTCGAGATCTGGGGCCAACGTGCCGGCCTGGACGTGATAGCGCAGAAACCCGGGTCGGACCCCTCGGCAGTCGTCTACGACACGATCCAGGCGGCGCAGGCACGCCGCTGCGACGTGGTTCTCATCGACACCGCGGGAAGGCTGCACACCAAGGTCAATCTAATGGAGGAGCTGAAGAAGATCGGCCGCACCGCCGCCAAGCTCGTCCCCGGAGCTCCCCACGAGACCCTCCTCGTTCTCGATGCGACGACGGGACAGAACGCCCTCGCCCAGGTGCGGCTCTTTCACGAGGCCCTCGGGCTCACCGGCCTGGTGCTCGCCAAGCTGGACGGAACGGCCAAGGGCGGTGTCATCATCGGACTCGCCAGGGAGTTCGACATTCCCGTCAAGCTCATCGGTGTCGGCGAGAAGATCGACGACCTGCAGGATTTCGAGCCCGAAAACTTCATCAAGGCCCTCTTCGAGGATCTGTAGGGGGGGGGGCAGAAGCTAGCCCCGGAGGGCGTTTCGCCTCATGCTCACTCCCAGCGCCTCGTGCGTCAAATCCCCTCCCCGGGCGGTGAAAGGAAGATAGACGAGCCTGCGGTCCAGAAGCTTTATCTTCACCCCGTCCAGGAGAGGCAGAACATCCTTCCTGGGAACGGCCAACTCCGCCAGGGTGAGCCTGACGCTTTCCAGGGCCGCCTCGTGATCGATGGTGACGGGGTGGATCTTTCCCGGCGGGACCCTCGGCGCCATGCTTCGCTCTTCCGGCGCAAGAACCGTGAGCTGCCTGGCCAGCCGGAGAAAGAGCCGCGGCCTTGACCTGAAGGCGGGAGCCCAGAACGCCGGCCGTCTCCGCTGCCACTCCTCCCGGACGGCCCGGGGAAGGTTGGCGAGTTCCGCCAGGTCCGCGTAGGAGTCCAGCTTCATGCCATCGATCCCGACCTCCACCCTCCAGAAGGGCAGGGCCTCCTCACCGCCGCCCTCCATGGAAACGAAGGAGAGCGGGACGAACCGGCCGCCTTCGACCTGCCACGCCCTGTCGCAGTTGGTGCAGAGAAGGACCTGGCTCCGCCTCTCACCCGGCATGTCCCACCCGCACTCCGGACAGATGGCAGGAAGGAAGCTCACCGCCCGCGACCCCGTCTCCTCGAGCGGGCCGAAGTCCTCCGGAGAGACGGTTCTCGAGCCTGCGAAGGGACGATTCAGGACCGCGTCGACAAGTCCCCTCGCTGCCGGGAGGACCGGGGTGTATATCAGGCTTACCGCCTCGCCGACAAAGGCCGTCAGGTACGCCCCGGCCCGGCGGCCCGCACCGGAGAAGGACCGCACCGTTCTCTCCGTCCTCGACAGCATGTCGCCGTACGCCAGGGTGGGGCGCACGAAAGACCCCGCAACACCTTCCGCGGCGATGCGCATGGCCATGGCCTGGGCCCTCACCCCGAGGGTGACGGGCAGGCCCGGTGCGGACGACGCCAGACAGCTGGTGTCGAGAAACGTGCTCTTCGTCGCGGAGATATGAACGCTGTAGTGCGCACCCCTCAGGTGCCAGTAGGGGACGAAGAACAGATCCTCCATCCTCAGCGAGGAATGAGGAGGGAGAAAGTACTTCGCCACCCTGCCGGCGGCGAGGTAAAGCCGGACGCGGCAGTGGCCGCAGGTAAAGAGACGGTCCGCCTCTTCCAGCATGACCGGGGCCCCGCACTGGGAGCAGCTGTGCTCGATCCTGTATGGACCCGGGCTCATGGAAAGCTCACAGGACCCCTATCCGGCCTGCTCCATTGCTGCCACCGGAAAAATGCCGGCTGTGGGACTCTGAAGTGTGTTTCCCCGGAGAGATTCTGCTTTCCGCCTGAGGCGGACGACTCCGGAAGCGACCGCGGAGGTCCGCCTGAGGCGGACCGCACAAGGAAGCGACGGAGCAACGCAGCCAGGGAGCAGAAGATCCCGGGAAAAGCGCACTTCAGAGTCCCACGGCCGACATTTTCCCTGGCTGCGTTGCTCCGTCGCAACCTTGTGTGGTCCGCCTCAGGCGGAAAGCAGAATCTCTCCGGGGAAACACACTTCAGAGTCCCACAGCCGGCATTTTTCCGGAGGCAGCAAT
>JAUWCW010000014.1 GCA_030609125.1 Candidatus Rokuibacteriota bacterium | reverse complement strand
CAGAACGGCTTTTCCGAGAAAGAGCGGTCCTACCTCGGCCTCCGGGACGACGGCCCCTTCACACTCCGAGAGGTCGGGGCCGACCTGGTCCTCGTGGAGTTCCTCAATGTCTACTGCTACGCCTGCGTCTTGCAGGCGCCCATCATGAACGAAGCCCACCGTCTCGTTCAGGCCCGTGAGAACCTGCGCGACCGCGTCCGTTTTCTCGGGATCGCCGTCGGCAACGGCCCCCAAGAGACCGCCAGGTTTCATGGCCAGTTCGATATGCCGTACCCGGTCATGCCCGACCCGGATTTCAAGGTCCTTGACGCCATAGGGAACCCCGGAGGAACGCCCTTTCTCGTCATCTACCCCATGGGCGAGGCCGTGCCGCGGGCGCACCTTGGCCTGATGCGCGACCCTGCCGGGATCGTGGCCCAGATCGAAGCCGCCCTCGCCGCCGAGGCGCCCCCGGCGGCGCTGCCGGAGTTCAGACTTACCACGTGGCGCAATCTCGATTCCGATCTGTCGCCGGAGGAGCTTGATAAAAAACTCCGTGAAGCCGCGGCGGCGGCGAACTTCAGAGCGGTGATCGTGACCGCCGTCGAGGTGGACGGAGAGAGGAATATCTTCCGCCTCGAGGCCGCCGACGGATCCGGCCTGTGGGCCAAGGTCGCCGGCAGGGCGAAGGTGTGCAACATCTGTCACGATATCTTCTTCATCCTTCTTTTTGACGACACGGGGCGGATCGTGAATTTCACCCCCATCTACGTGACGAAATACGAAAACGTCCCGATAGACGACAAGGAAACAGCGTTTATGAGAGGGCGCCTTGAGGGGCGCTCCCTGACGGACCCGCCCGTATTCGACCATGAGGTGGACGCCATCTCCCAGGCGACCATGAGCTCCGAGCTCATCTTCGACACCGTCCGCCGGCTTCAGGCGGTGTTCGGAAGTCTGCAGGCGTTCGGCAAGACGGGGACGGAATAAGGGGTGTCCGTCCCTGTCTGTTATATGACACAGGCCCGGATATTTCATGAACTTCGTTGCGTGATCTCCACGCTCGCAGCAGATGGCTCATGAAATTTCCGGGCTAGCCGGCTTGAGAGGAGCAGAGCAGATGAAACTTACGTTCTCCGGGGCGGCCCGGACAGTCACCGGGTCCCAGCACATAATCGACGTCAACGGCCGGCGCCTCCTCCTGGACTGCGGTCTCTACCAGGGAAAGCGCAAGGGGGCTTTCGAGGTGAATCGCAAGGGACCGTGCAAGGGTTCGGAGATCGACGTCCTCGTCCTCTCCCACGCCCACATCGACCACTCGGGCAACATCCCCTGCCTGGTCAAGAACGGTTTCAACGGCGACATCTACTCCACTTCGGCGACGCGGGACCTCTGCGCTATCATGCTCCTCGACAGCGGCGACATCCAGGAGCGGGACGTGGGGTACGTCAACAAGCAGCGCCGGAAGGAGGGCAAGGAGCCTTTCGAGCCCCTCTACACCAAGGAGGATGCTGCGAGGGCGATGGAGAACTTCATCGGTGTCGGCTACCGGCGCCGCCGGACGATCGCCCGCGGTGTGGATCTCACCTTCGTCGACGCCGGCCATCTGCTCGGCAGCGCCCACGTGGTCCTCGACATCAGCGACGAGGATACGGGAAAGGACGTGCGCCTCGTCTTCAGCGGGGACATCGGCCGGCCGGGCATCCCCATCCTCCGGGATCCCGAACCGGTCCGGGACGGTGCGGACCTGCTCATCATGGAGAGCACCTACGGCGGTCGCGAACACCCGCCGTACCCCGAGATGCAGAAGGAACTCAGGCGGATCGTCCAGGAGACCTACGACCGGGGAGGAACGCTTCTCATCCCGGCCTTCGCCGTGGGGCGCACCCAGCAGATCGTTTACGAGCTGCACAAGCTCTATGATGCCGACGCGATCCCGAAGCTGCCGATCTATGTCGACAGCCCCATGGCGACGCGAGTGACGGAGGTCTTCCGCCTTCACCCGGACATCTACGACGCCGAAATCCGCGACTTCCTCCTGAGGGACGACCACGACAACCCCTTTGGTTTCGGCAGGCTCAGATTCACCCCCTCGGTGGAGCAGTCGATGGAGCTCAACGCGATCCGCGAGCCGATAATCATCATAAGCTCCAGCGGGATGCTCGAGGGCGGGCGAATTCTGCACCATCTGCGCCGCCGCATCCACGACTCGAAGAACACCATTCTGATCACGGGGTGGCAGGCGCCGGAGACCCTGGGCCGCAAGCTGGTGGAGGGGGCCGATGAGGTGAGGATCTACGGGCGCCCTCACACGGTGAGGGCGAAGGTGGAGGTGCTCACCGGACTCAGCGGACACGCCGACGGGCCCGGCCTCATCGAGTGGGCCGACTCCATGAAGAAAAAGCCCGCCAGGACGTTTGTCGTCCACGGTGAGGACGGGGCGGCGGGGGTCGTCGCCGAAGACCTGCGGGCAAGAGGATTTCCCGAGGTATTTATCCCTGAGCGCGGCGACTCCTTCGATTTTTGAGGAGAGCTGCGAAGAGGTCCTGACGAGAGATGGCTGAGGCCGGGAGCCAGCAAAAGAGCGGGTATCGCTTCGGCACCTTCAAGGGTGTCTTTGCGCCCAGCATCCTGACTATCCGGGGCGTTATCATTTACCTGCGCCTCGGCTGGGTGCTGGGAAACACGGGCCTGGCGGGGACGCTCCTGTTTATCACCTTTGCCACGACAATAACTTTTCTCACGGGTCTCTCTCTTGCCGCCCTGGCGACGAACATGAAAGTCGGCGGCGGCGGCGCCTACTACATCATATCCCGCTCCCTCGGTCTCGAGTCGGGGGCGGCCGTGGGCCTTCCCCTCTACCTGGCCCAGGCCATGGGGATAGCCTTCTACATCTCCGGTTTCGCCGAGGCTTTCACGTCGGTGTACCCGCAGTGGTCTGCGCGCGAGGTGGGGCTTGCCACGCTCGCCGTCCTGGCGGTGATCGCCTGGATTTCGACCAGTCTGGCGCTGCGGATTCAGTATCTCGTCATGGCCCTCATCGGCGCGTCCCTCGTCTCCTTCTTCGCCGGCGGAGCGCCCGGCCCGGCGGTGCTTGCGCCGGCAGGGGAGTTACCGAAGGCGCTGCCGTTCTGGGCTGTTTTCGCCGTCTTTTTCCCCGCCGTAACAGGTATCGAGGCTGGCATCGCCATGTCGGGGGACCTGAGGGACCCGGGCCGTTCCCTTCCTCTGGGGACTATCGGCGCCGTCCTGACGGGCTTCGTGGTCTACGTGGCCATCGCGTTCTTTCTCGCCTTCACCGTGGCGGACCGGGGAATGCTGCTCACCGATCCCCTGATTATGGGGAAGGTCGCCCGGTGGGGCAGGATAATCCTGTACGGAGTCTGGGCGGCCTCCCTCTCCAGCGCCATGGGGGCCCTCCTTGGCGCACCGCGGACTCTTCAGGCCCTTGGGAAGGACGGGGTCCTGCCGTCCGCCATCGGTCGGGGCCAGGGAAAGAGGAACGAACCCAGGACCGCGATCGCCATCACCTTTCTCATTGCCCTGGGGGGGATACTTCTGGGTGGGATCAACGTAATCGCCCCGGTCCTCTCCATGTTCTTCCTCACCTCCTACGGGATTCTGAACCTCTCGGCCGGCCTGGAAGAGTTGATCTCCACACCGTCCTGGCGGCCCAAGTTCAGGGTCCCTGCGGCGGTCAGCCTGACAGGTTTTTTCGGCTGTTTCGCAGCCATGCTGATGATCAACGCGGGGGCAACGTTCGCTGCCGGATTAGTCTCGGCCGCCGTCTACTACTTCGTGAAGAAGCGGGCCATCCAGGCGCGCTGGGGGGACATGCGCTTTGCGGTCCTGATGTTCGGTGTCCGGGAGATCATCTACAACCTGGCGGGGAGAAAGCACGACGAGCGGACCTGGAAGCCGAACATTCTCGTTCTCAGCGGATCTCCGGTCGGGCGCTGGTACCTGGTGGAGCTCGCCGACGCGATCTCGCAGGGCCGAAGCTTCGTCACTCTCATCACCCTCATCCCCGAGGCGACCTGGACCGCCGAGAGGGCGGAGAGCATCGCCTCGTCGGTGAGGGAATATCTGAAAAAGAGAAACGTAAGGGCTTTCGTGAAGACCTTTGCTTCCGACGAACCCCTTGTCGGGGCCCAGCAGATCGTCCGCACCTACGGCTTCGGGCCCATCGTCCCCAACACCATCCTCGTCGGCGAGACAGAAAAGGAAGAGAACTTCCGTGAGTTCTCCAGGCTGGTCCAGATGGTCTACCGCCGCCGCCGCAACCTGATCGTCATGCGGGAGAGGAGGCACGAGAGGGACAGCGAGGAGTGGAAAGACGGCGAGCGGCGGCTGCGCCCTCAGGAGAAGGAAAAGGAGAGGATCGATGTCTGGTGGAAGGGCAGGTCACACAACATCGGGTTCATACTTGCCCTCGCCCTGCTGATACGCCGCAGCCCGGGGTGGGCTGGGGCGCGTCTGAACATCCGGATGGTCGTCGAGAGCCGCGAGGAGGCGGTGGAGTACGAAAAAAGGCTCGAGACCTTTGTGGAGAAAGAGCGGCTCAGGGCCGGTACGGAGACGATCATGCGCGAGGGGAGGGACGTCTACGACATCATCCGCTCCTCGTCCGAGGGGGCTGACCTGCTCCTGCTTGGAATCCGCGTTCCCGGAGAGGACGAAACGCCGGAGGAGTACAGCGAGTACTACCGCCGTCTTCTCGACATGACGAGGGGATTCCCGCCGACGGCCCTGCTCATGGCGGCGGAGCAGGTCGACTTCTGGCGGATATTTCAGTCAGGCACCAAGGCGGTATAAGGAATTGCAACAGTGTCGCGACGAGGGATTACCTGTCAAAGTCGGCACAATGCCCAACAGTATGCGTTTTGCTATACTTTGGGACCTTAGGGTTCATGCAAGAAAAAGTTCACAGAATTCGCGCTCAGATTCAGGTCGGATTTGGCCGATCTGATTGAGCGAAACCGCAGGAATAGCAGGGCTCTTTCGAGGATTTCGTGATTGAGGATCGGCCGAAGACGGCCTGAAGATGAGATGCGAAACTGGGAAGTTATTCTTGCGTTAGCCCTTAGAGCGGGGGAATTCAGATGACGAAGAACGAGAACCCGCAGGCCGGTGATGTCAGGCACGACGTCGGTCTTCTTACGGAGTATGACATCCATCTCTTTCGCGAAGGGTCCCACTTCGGGCTCTTCAGGAAACTCGGTTCACACACGATCTCCCGCGAGGGAGAGGAGGGCGCCTGTTTTGCTGTCTGGGCCCCCAACGCTGAGAGCGTTTCCGTCGTCGGGGACTTCAACCGCTGGAGTCCTGTCTCCCATCCCCTTCGGGCGAGGGAGGACAGCTCCGGCGTCTGGGAGGGCTTTATTCCGGGGGTTTTGAAGGGACAGGTCTACAAGTACCACATCGTCTCCCGCAACGGCGGGTACACGGTGGACAAGGGGGATCCCTTCGCCTTTCGCTGGGAGGCGCCGCCGCGGACGGGATCCTGTGTCTGGGACCTGGACTACGAGTGGTCCGACGCGGACTGGATGAAGAAGAGGCGAGAGTGCAACTCCCTCGAGGCGCCCATGTCAATTTACGAGGTGCACCTGGGATCCTGGCGGAGGGTGCCGGAAGAGGACAACCGCCGTCTCACCTACCGGGAGCTCGCCCACTCCCTCGCCGGCTACGCCGGTGAGATGGGCTTTACCCACGTCGAGCTTCTGCCCGTGATGGAGCACCCTTTCTACGGATCCTGGGGCTACCAGACCGTCGGCTACTTTGCCCCCACCAGCCGGTACGGGAGCCCCCAGGATCTCATGTACCTCATCGACCACCTGCACCGCAGCGGCGTGGGCGTGATCCTCGACTGGGTGCCTTCGCACTTTCCCACGGACGAGCACGGCCTGGCTTACTTCGACGGCACGCACCTGTACGAGCACGCCGACCCGAAGGAGGGGTTTCACCCCGACTGGAAGAGCGCCATCTTCAACTACGGGCGCAACGAGGTGCGCAACTTCCTCATCAGCAGCGCCCTCTTCTGGCTCGAGCACTATCACGTCGACGGTATCCGGGTCGACGCCGTGGCCTCCATGCTCTACCGCGACTACGGCCGGGAGGAGGGCGAGTGGGTGCCCAACCGCTGGGGCGGAAGGGAGAACGAGGAGGCCATCTCCTTCCTGCAGCGCCTCAACGAAGCGGTCTACGAGAAATTTCCCGACGTGCAGACCTTCGCGGAGGAGTCGACGGCGTGGCCGATGGTTTCCCGGCCGGTCTACGTCGGGGGGCTCGGCTTCGGAATAAAGTGGAACATGGGCTGGATGCACGACACCCTGGAGTATTTCTCCACCGACCCGGTCTTCAGGAAGTACCACCATCAGCGTCTGACGTTCAGTCTCTGGTACGCCTTCACGGAGAATTTCGTCCTCCCCCTCTCCCACGACGAAGTCGTGCACGGGAAGGGGTCCCTGGCGGGGAAGATGCCGGGGGACGAGTGGGAGAAGTCGGCGGGGCTCAAGCTGCTCTTTGGCGCCATGTACGGACACCCCGGCAAGAAGCTCCTTTTCATGGGCGGGGAGTTCGGCCAGTGGAAAGAGTGGGACCACGACGAGAGCCTCGAGTGGAACGCCCTGGAGTATCCGTCGCACTGGGGGGTGCAGAAGTGGGTCCGCGACCTCAACGGGCTCTACCGCTCGGAGCCGTCCCTGCACGAGCTTGATTTCGACGAAAAGGGTTTCGAGTGGGTGGATTTTCACGACTGGGAGCAGAGCGTCGTCAGCTTCCTGCGCCGCGGGTCCGGCACGGATGACGTCACCCTGGTGGTGCTGAACATGACGCCCGTGCTGCGGGAAGGCTACCGCGTCGGTGTCCCGCGTCCGGGCTTCTGGGGCGAATCCCTCAACAGCGACGCCATGGACTACGGCGGGAAGGGCTACGGGAACCTCGGGGGCAAGGACGCGGAACCGGTGCCGGCCCACGGCAAGGACTTCTCACTCACCCTCACCCTGCCGCCCCTTTCGGCCCTTTTCCTGGTGAGCCACAAGCCTTTGAAATAAGGCGGTCCGGCAGCGCCGGGTGTGCGGCAGGGTGTCCCGAATCAGCCCCTGGCGAGCTCCCTGCGGAAGTCCTCGAGAGCCTTTTTCACCTTCGGGTACTTCAGGGCGAGGATCTCCGCCGCCAGGACGGCGGCGTTCTTCACGCCCGCTTTTCCGACGGTCACTGTCGCCACCGGCACTCCGGCGGGCATCATGACCATGGAATACAGGGAGTCGACGCCGTTCAGGGGAGAGCTGTCGAGAGGGACACCGATGACGGGCAGGGGCGTCTGTGCCGCCAGAACGCCGGCGAGGTGGGCAGCGTAGCCGGCGACGGCGATGACCACCTCGTACCCCTCCTTCTCGGCCTTCTTCGCGAAGGCGGTGACCTTCCCGGGCTGGCGATGGGCGGAAGCAACGATCAGCTTGTACTCGATTCCAAAGCGCTGCAGGAGCTGCTCGCCGCCGGGAAGGGCGGGCAGGTCGCTCTTGCTCCCGAGAACTACAGCAACACGGGGGCCTTTCATGCGCTCTCCTCCCTCTTCAGGGCCTTCATGCCGATGTCCTTGCGGAAGTGGCTGCCCGGAAAACTGATCTTGCCCACCGCCCGGTAGGCCTTTTCGATGGCCTCCCTCACCGTCGGTCCGAGGGCCGTCACCCCCAGGACCCGGCCGCCGGCGCTGACGATCTTCCCGTTCTCCAGGGCGGTGCCGGCGTGAAAGACCATGACGCCGTCCTCGGAGGCGGCTTCCTCGAGCCCCCCGATGGGGGTGCCCTTTTCATATCTTCCGGGGTAACCCCCGGCGGCGATGACGACGCAGACGCTGGCCTCCTTCTTCCAGGTGAGAGAGATCCGGTCCAGGGTGCCGTCGATGCAGGCCTCGAGGACGGGAAGCAGGTCGTTCTCCATCCTGGGAAGGATCGGCTGGGCTTCGGGGTCGCCGAAGCGGGCGTTGAACTCCAGCACCTTGGGACCGTCGGCGGTCATCATGAGGCCGGCGTAGAGGATGCCCTTGTAGGGCCGGCCCTCGGCGGCCATGCCTTGCACCGTGGGGATCATGACGTCCTGCATTATCCGGCGGTGAAGCTCTTCGGTGACGACCGGGGCGGGGGAGTAAGCCCCCATCCCCCCTGTGTTGGGGCCCTGGTCGTTGTCGTAGGCGGGTTTGTGGTCCTGCGAGGACGCCATGGGAAGAACCGTCTTCCCGTCGGCAAAGGCGAGAAAGGACGCCTCCTCCCCTTCGAGGAACTCCTCGACGATGAGCCTTTCGCCGGCGTCGCCGAAGAGCTTGTCCACCATGATCATCTTCACCGCATCTTCCGCTTCCTCGACGGTGTGGCAGATGATGACCCCCTTGCCGGCGGCGAGGCCGTCGGCCTTGACGACGGTGGGCGCCCCCGTCTCGCGGATGTAACTCACAGCCTCGTCGGGGGAATCGAAGACGCGGTAGTAGGAGGTGGGAATCCTGTACTTTTTCATCAGGTCCTTGGAGAAGGCCTTGCTGCTTTCGATCTGCGCCGCCCCGCGGCTGGCGCCGAAGACCCGCAGGCCCTTCTGCTCGAAAAGGTCGACGATCCCCATGGAGAGGGGGACCTCGGGGCCGACGACGGTCAGATCGATCGAGTTCCCGGTGGCGAAATCAAAGAGTCCGTGGATGTCCGTCGCGTCGAGGTCGAGGCACACGGCCAGCTCGCGGATTCCCCCGTTTCCCGGGGCACAGTAGATTTTTGAAACCGTGGGGCTCCGGGTCAGTTTCCAGACGAGGGCGTGCTCGCGCCCTCCACCTCCTACAACGAGTACTTTCATGATTTCACCTCTTCTTGACGGGCATGACCGGCCTGCGATCCGCCTCAGGCGGTTCGTCGTGCGTCCTGTCTCGCCTCGATTCTGCCCGTGAAAACACGATTGATCAATACACCCCTCAGCAGTCTTGCCTTGCGGTGCCGGTGTATCAGTGTTTGAAGTGCCGGTGGTCGGTGAAGATCATGGCCATGCCGTGCTCGTCGGCGGCCTCGATCACTTCCTTGTCGCGGATCGACCCTCCGGGCTGCACGACGGCGGTCGCTCCGTACTCGGCGATCTGGTCGATCCCGTCCCGGAAGGGGAAAAAGGCGTCGGAGGCGACGACCGTCCCCTGGAGGGGAAAGTTGGCCTTCATTCCGGCGATCCGGCAGGAGTCGACGCGGCTCATCTGTCCCGCCCCGACGCCGATCAGCTGGTTCTCGCCGGTGAAGATGATCGCGTTGGACTTGACGTGCCGCGCCAGCTTCCAGGCAAATCCCAGTGCCCGGTATTCCCCGGGGGTGGGACGGCGGCGCGTTGCCACCGGCAGCTTTCGCAGGTTCCGCACCTGCACGCTGTCCGGATCCTGAACCACGTAGCCCCCCGCTATCTTCTTCAGGTCGAGGGACCGTTCCTCGCCGCAGCCGCTTATGTCAAGAATCCTGAGGTTCTTCTTCGTCTTCAGGATCTCGACGGCCTTTTTCGTGAAACCCGGGGCGATGACGGCTTCGAAGAAGATCTTCGCGATCCGCGAGGCGAGGGCGGCCGTAACGCGCCGGCTCACACCGAGCACTCCGCCGAATGCTGACAGGGGATCGGTGGCGAGAGCGAGCTCGAAGGCCTTCGGGAGGCTCGAGTGGGATCCCGCGCCGCAGGGGTTGTTGTGTTTGACGATCACCACGAAGGGGCAGTCGCGGAAATCCGCCGCCGCCGCCCAGGCGGCATCGAGGTCGAGAAGATTGTTGAAGGACAGCTCTTTGCCGCCCAGCTGCCGGGCCCCGGCGACGCCGCTGGGGGCGCCGGGCTCCCGGTAAAGCGCGGCCCTCTGGTGGGGGTTTTCGCCGTACCGGAGGCTCTGGACCTTCGCCAGAGGAAGGCTCAGGTAGTCCGGGAAGGGAGAGCCGGAAACCTTCGAAGCCAGGTACGACCTGATGACGCCGTCGTAGTAGGCCGTGTGCGCGAATGCCTTGCGGGCCAGGAAGACATTGGTGCCCTTGCTCATCTTCCCGCCGGATCGGTTCATCTCCTCCATGAGGGCCGGGTAGTCCCCGGGGTCCACGACGACGGTGACGTCCTCGAAGTTCTTGGCCGCAGACCGGAGCATCGCCGGTCCCCCGATGTCGATATTTTCAATGGCCTCGGCCAGGGTGGAGCCGGGCCGGGTGATGGTGGCCTCGAAGGGGTAGAGGTTGACGACCACCAGGTCTATGGGAAGAAGATCGTGCTCCTTCATCTCGCGGCGGTGAGCGGCCGACTTCCTCCGGGCAAGGATTCCGCCGTGGATCCTGGGAGTGAGGGTTTTGACCCTTCCCTCGAGAATTTCCGGCTGCCCCGTGAAGTCCGAAACCTGCATGACGGGGATGCCCGCGGCGGCGAGTGTGGCTGCCGTACCGCCGGTGGAGAGGATCTCCACACCCCCGCCGCTCAGGGCGGCGGCGAATGCAGCGATCCCGGTCTTGTCGGAGACGCTGAGCAACGCTCGTCTGATCTTCGGCATGTCGGCTCCTTGCTGGAATGACGTGTTTCTGTGTCGGGAACCGCCATTGTATAAAAGACCCTGTGAGGGGGCAAGCGAAAAGTCCGTCATTCCGGATGGGCTGAGAGTCAGGGAAGAAATGAAAAAGGTGTGGTTTCGGCCGCGTCAAGGCGCTGCAATATTTTTATCCTGGGGATTCAACTCAACAATTTCAAAGGCGGCGGCCCCCGAACTTGTCGTCCCGCTGAGGAGTACCGGGATAGAAGTTTTTCTTTTTCATTTTCAAGGAGTAAGGAAGGGGCGTTCGTGAATCTTAGCGCAAAGGTAAAAAATAGTTGACATGAGATTATATAAGCCCTATCGTATCGCTTAAGTTAATGTCTGCCGGAATAATAATGAATTGGCCGAAAGGAGAAAAGGAGGTGAGGTGAAGGAGGAGCATCCGCCTTTCGTGAAGGCGGACAGAAAGGCCGAAAGTTCTGCCCGATAACGGACACATCACAAGGGAGAAAAGAATGACGAAAAAGGCAACGAAGGTTTTCATGTTCATGGGTATGGCGGTTGCGGTGGTAGCGATGGGCATGCTCCTTTTCAGCCCCGCGCCGGTTACCGCGAAGCATCAGTACACGGGGACACTGTATGTCGCGGGCATGGGCGGCCACTTCGCTGTTGTCGAGGTCGGCATCGACCCCTCGGCGAAGAAGCCGATTCAGATCACTTCCATCGACCGGATCGATATCGGAGAAGCTGCCAGCCATCCCACTCACGATCCCCGGATTGACACAAACGATCGCAACACCATGTACTGGTCCACCTACAAGAAGGACAAAGCTGCCAACAACCAGCTCCACGTCGGCAAATCCGACTTGAAGAGCGGCAAGGTCCTGATCGACAAGACCCTGTCCCTGCCCGAGCAGGCGACGTGGGCGGGCGCCAACTACTGCGGCTCCGGCCAGAGCGAGAAGTACTACCTACCGATTTCCATGGCCCACGAAGGCTACATCGACATCATCGACAAGAAGACGATGGAGCTCAAGGAGCGGGTGATGGTGTCGGCGTTCCACCCCGACAAGAAGTACAAGTTCATCCACGGCATCAACACCCCCGACGGCAAGGGACTGTTCGTGATCCTCGCCAAGTCCCCGTCGGAGGGCCCGACCAAGGAAGGCTGGAGCGTCACCGGTGAGTTTGCGCTCTATGTCCTCGACATGGCGGCCCTCGAAAAGGGCGAGGCGAAGGTCCTGCAGTCGAGCGTCATCAAGGGCGGAAACCCCGGCAAGAGCACCGCCTTCCGCATGTACTACACCCCCGACGGCAAGTACATCCTGCAGTCGGCGGCGGACATGATGCTCCTGATCGACGCCGAGACCCTGAAGCTGGTGGCCAAGGAAAATCGCCAGGCCGGCGACAACCACGACGCCATTCCGACGCCCGACAGCAAGTACGCGCTGCTGACCCTCAGGGCGTCCAACCCGGAGATCAACACGGAAGAGAAGATCATCGACGGCTGGGTGCAGCTCTACGACATCCAGAACAGGAAGATCGTCGGTGAGCCCACCTCGGTCTGCTGGGCCTGCCACAAGGACGAAGGTTACGACGGCAAGTCGATCCTCTGCGGCATCGAGGCCAACTGGAAGTAAGCACGGAACGAGCAACAGCAGAGGGGAGGGCGGGAAATCCCGCCCTCCCCTTTTTATCGAGGGGCAGGTCTATGCCCGCCCCTTGCCAGCCCCCGCAGGCGAGAGAGTATTTCGTCCAGTTCCGCCAGGTCCCCGGGATCCGTCTTCACCGTGCCGTAGCGCAGCCTGGCGTAGCCGGCGGCGAACTTCCCTGCGTCCGGCCCCGCCTCCGGCCACAGGGCGGCGACGCGGGCCCCGAAGGCGAGCGGGCCCTCGTGAGGCTCCCGCTCGATGTCGCGGCGGGCCATGAGGCGGTTGAACCTGCCGTAGCGCTCCTGCAGCGCATCAACGGCGCCGGGCCTTCTCCTGCGCCACCAGATAACAATCGCCGTCGCACAAACGGCCCCGAGGGCGAACCGGACCACGCCTCCCCGGGAGGGGTGCGGGAGCCGCGCCCGGGAGAGGGTGCGGGCGCCCTTGCGCACGATCCCCACCTGGACCGCCGCATCGTACTGAACGACCCAGCTGTTCCACTTCATTCTGAGTGAGTCCAGCCAGAGGACTGTCCGCCCCGCGTCGCGGGAGGCGATGGTGCCGCCCAGTTCGCTCGCCGCCGGCGTTGGGTCGAGGCGCCGCCAGCCCTCCTCTCCGATCCGGGCCTCGACCCACGTGTGGGCCGCCGCCTGCGTGACGAGGTAGTAGTTTCCGTTCGCATTGTATTCCCCGCCGAGGTAACCGGCCACGAGCCGGGAGGGAATATCCGCCGAACGAAGCATGACGGCCATGGCGGAGGCGAAGTACTCGCAGTAGCCGGAGCGGTGCTGAAAGAGAAACGCCTCCAGGGGATTTCCACCCACGGGCGGGACGTCCAGGGTGTACGTGAAGCGGGTCGCGAAAAAGGCGAGCATCCTGTCTGCCACCTCCCGGGCGTTTGCCGCTCCCCCCGCCACCTCGAGGGCCAGTTCCCGGATCCGGGGCGAGAAGTCCGAAGGCAGTTCCAGGTTGCGCCGGCGCTCCTCGGCGGAGAGCCCGGCCGGACGCGAAGGCAGGGGGCGCGAGAGCCCCTGGTAGCGGATTCTGCGGTAGAGGGGCCGGCGGAGGCGGAGGGTGCGCCCCTTCGAGAGCGGGTGGGGACGAAGCCCTATGAAGGCTGCCGAGGCCTGTTCGAGGAGAAAGAGCTGGTGCCCGCCGTGGGGCTCGACGTAGTAGGTGACGCGGACGACATCGGTGGTGGGAAACTTCCGCATGGAGACCGATTCCCGAACCGACGACCAGCCGCGCCCGTCCGTCTGTTCCATGACGACACCCCGCCAGTAAGGGATCCCCGGCAGGGGGGCTGCGGGATCGACCATCTCGGCGCGGAAGGCGACATCCCGGCTGACGGCGAGCTTGCCCACCTCTCCGAGGGAAATCTCCTCGGAGAATCCGCTCACCTGCCTCTGTGACGTGGTCAGGCCTCCCCAGAAGGGATTGACCGACCTGGGCAGGACGATGAAGAGGGCGAACGCCAGGGGAAAGGCAAGGATGATCATCCCCAGGCTGATGCCCGCCAGGCGGCCCAGCAGCCCGGGGGTCTCTCCCGCGGGGTTCCAGTTCTCGGAGAAGGGAAGCCAGACCAGGAAGAAAGTCCCCAGAACACAGACGAGCAGGATGAGGCTCCCGAAGACAAGCTCCGGCGCGAGCGATCCGGCGCCGACGGTGATGATAGCCGACAGGGCGAGTATCTGCAGGTGGTCGCGTCTCGCCTTTCGCTCAAGAAGCTTCACGGCAAGCAGGACCGTCAGCGCCGCCAGGGACTGTTCCGCCAGGGTTTCCCTCCTGAAGGGGAGGAGGGTGAAGAGAAAACCGCCCAGACCGAGAAGGGTGAGAAACATCCGTGGCAGGAAATGCCCGTCTCTCAGGTCCCAGACGAGGCCGCAGAGAGCGGCGAGAACGATCAGGACCCCGTACGCGGCGGGTATGGGCGAGAAGGCGACCGCCGCCGCCCCCGTCAGGGCCAGGGCGCTACTGAAGAAGAGGCTGATTCTTCGCGTCTGCATCGTCTGCTCCGAAGAGGGCGAGGGCCGTCAGAACGGCCGTGCGGTGAAGTGTTCCCGCCGCGGGCGGAAAGGTTCTGTCCGGGAGCACGAGTCCCACCGCTCTGCCGCGCCGGAAGGCGGTCTTCACCAGCCACGAGAGCTGGCTGAGCCTCTCCTCCCTGCCGGGACCAGGGACCGAGGCGTAGGAGAAGACCACCGGTGATGCGCCCTCGGATTCGAACTCCTTCGTCATCAGGCGTCGGTGGCGGAGCCACCCCTTCCACTGCACTCGGGAGAGGCTGTCGCCGGGGACGTAATCCCTCTGCCCCCGGTAGTCGCCGCCGACTCCCGCCAGGGGCGACGAGAGGTCCTCGCCCTCGCGCTCCGCCTCCTCGACGAACTCCCACGTCACGGGCTTCGGCTCGGGGTAGACGATGCAGGTCGAGTCGGGTGAGAACGAGCCGCCCCGGCGGACGAGCCCGAAGGGGAATTCCGACGTGAGAACCATCTCCTCCAAGGGCTGCCGCCCCCGGCGGGAGAATGTCGTTCTCACCTTGAGGCTCATCGTCTCGTTCGGCCGAAGCTCGGTGATTACCTCTCCCCCCCGGTCCCCCTCGCAGGTGAGGAGAAAGGAGGGGAGCCGCCCCTTGCGGTTGGTGAGCTCGAGCCGCACTGTCACAGGGCGGCCGGCGAAGACCTCGCCGGGGGCGCGCAGGGATACATCGAGGCCGTGAATGTTGAGGTAGGCCAGGATTCCCGAGAGAGAGAGGAGCGAGAGAAGGGCGGCAACGAGGATGAAAAGAAGGTTGTTGCCGGAGTTGACGGCGACGACCCCGGTGGTGAGAGTGAAGGCGATGAAAAGGGCCCCGGCGCGGCTCACCCGGAGGTGGATCTTGCGGAACCGGAGCTTCTTTCTCACCGCACGGGCACGCCCCTGAGGATCTCTCTCACAAGGGAGCTTCGCTCGACCTTTTCGAATTCGGCGGAGGGAAGAATGCGGTGGGAGAGGACCACCTCTGCCACGGCCTGCAGGTCCTCGGGGACGCAGTAGTCCCGACCCGACAGGAAGGCAAGCGCCTTGGCCGCCTTGACCCACGACTCCGACCCCCGGGGGGAGATGCCCGCCAGGAGCCGGTCCGAGGTGCGGGAAGAGTCGGCAAAGTCCAGGACGTACTCCAGCAGTGACGGCGCCACCCGGACGCTCTCCACATGGTCCTGGATTCGCAGCAGCTCCTCCGACCCCGTCAGGGGCGATAGCCGGTCGATGCGGCGCCGGATGTCGAGGCTCTCCAGAAGGCCTCTCTCGGCGTCGCGGTTCGGGTAGCCCATGTTGATGACCATCATGAAGCGGTCCATCTGCGATTCGGGAAGGGGAAAGGTGCCGTAGTGCTCGACGGGGTTCTGCGTGGCGATGACGAAGAAGGGCCGGGGGAGGGCGTGGGTCTGCCCCTCGGTGGAGACCTGGCCCTCAGCCATGGCCTCGAGAAGCGCACTCTGGGTTTTCGGGGTGGCGCGGTTGATCTCGTCGGCGAGGACGATCTGGTGGAAGATGGGGCCGGGCCGGAAGCTCAGAGTCCCTTTTTTGGGATCGAGGACTGAAACGCCGAGAATGTCCGCCGGCAGAAGATCCGAAGTGAACTGGATGCGGCCGAACAGCAGGCCGAGGATCTTCGCCAGGGCCAGGGCGAGAGTCGTCTTGCCGACCCCCGGCAGGTCCTCGAGGAGCAGGTGGCCTCGGGCCAGGAGACAGGAGACGGCGAGGCGGACCACCTGTTCCTTGCCGAGGACGACACTGTTGGCCGCCTCCAGAATGTCGCGCAGCCGGTGCCTTGACTCTTCCATAACGTGAATGGTAGGACCCGCCCTCCCTTCCGTCAAGCGGGGCCGGCGAGAGGTCTTCTCATCCTCCCCCCGGACAGGATCGGGGAAGGCGGAGAAGAATATTCTTGAAATTATCGAAATGATCGGGTATGTTACGCGGCTGTGTTGTCGGGAATCGCCCGGGAGAGCCCCGGCGGTGTTCCGGCCCGCGCAAATGACCTTCAGGAAGGAGTGGGAAGATGGCAATTACGAAAGTTTGGGTCGAAGACGAGTGTACGATCTGCGGCGTCTGCGAGGACCTGTGCCCCGAAGTTTTCAGCATGGGTGAAGAGACGACGACCATCATGGAAGGCGCTGATTTCGAGGCCAACGATGACTGCATCAGGGAAGCAGCCGACAACTGCCCCGTGGAGATCATCAAGTTCGAGGTGGAGGACTAGCCCTCGTCCGCCGCCGCATCGTGCGGCACCGAAACGCAGATTCAGGGAGCCCTCGCGGCGGAAAAGCCGTCATGAGGGCCCTTTCCCTATTTCCGGGCAGTAACAGAAGCGGCTCTGTCGGCATCAAAAACTGTGCATGAAGCAATCGCGGAAGCATGAACCATCCCGCCCCGGGGCGGGGAGGCGTTTAGCCACCGTCGTCGCGGCGGTTCTGCTGGTCTGCGGTACGGGACTCGCCTCCGCTGCGGACGACGGTTCCGTCGAGGCGGCGCTGCGGGAGGTCGCCCGCGTCCGGATTGGTCTCGGCCTCGACCCGGGTGCAATCGATGACATGAGCCGCCGTCACGTTCCTCACGGCCGGCTTTCCACGGAAGTTGAGGGGTGGCGGGCGGCCGAGGACGGGGGGAGGTGGCCCGTCGATCAGGCGACGTTCGATGTCTGGAGCGGGCTCCTGTCAAAATATGTGAACTTCGAAAACTCCAGCCGGCGCAGGCGGGGAGAGTCTATACTCCCCATGGGCTCCGTCTCGGCGAAGGGGGATGCCTACCTGGCCCTCTTCTACCCGAATCACGGCCTCTCCCTGGAGGGAATCGAGCGCTACCGGGTGAGAGGCAAAGAGAGCGTCTACTACGAGCTGCGCTACTCGCTCCAGCCACAGGAGGTTCTCTTCTTTCATCCTCTGGCGAGGCTGCTCGTCAACGCGTCGACCGGGAGTCTCTATCGTTTTGAGCTTGCCGCCGACTACCTGGGCCTGGGGGCCTTTCCCGATGCGATCATCGGAGGCACGGCGGCGGCCAGAATAGCTCAGCTTGCCCTGGCGAGGAAGAGCGTTTCCCGCTACCTGGAGGGCATGGCGTTGGAGGGGGAACTCTTTCCCAGCGATCTGTACTACGTCAGACCGAACAGCTGGCTGGGGGGCAGGGTTCCCGCCGGAGGCAGGGCGCGTGCCGCCTGGGTGGTGCCCTTCCGC
>JAUWCW010000146.1 GCA_030609125.1 Candidatus Rokuibacteriota bacterium | reverse complement strand
CCCACCGGGAAGCTCACCTTCTTCGAGACCCTTTCGGGCGACAAGGCCGCCGCGCCGCCCACCCTGTCCAAGCCGCCGCCGAAGGCTGCCGCTCCGTCCCGGGAGCCACCGCCGCCGCCCGTCAAGACCGCCGCCGCCTCTTCCCCCGGCGCTCAGATCCAGGTCCTCATGGGCAGCGGACCCTATCATGTCCAGGTTTCGTCGACCACCAACAGCGCGTGGGCCGGCGACCTGGTTGCACGCTTGAAGAAGAAGGGCATCAAGGCCGTTTCCACCCCCGTCACCATCAAGGGGAAGAGGTGGTACCGCATCAGGGTCGGGAGCTTTCCCGACAAGGAGTCGGCCCGCCGGGCCCGGGAGATACTGAAGCGGAAAATGAAGCTCGACGGGATGGTGGTCAGCGACTGACCCGATCCGGATACCTGAAAAATGAGTGTTGACCGATTTCGCGACCTCCTCGGCAAACAGTTTGTCGTCACCGTTGAGCTCGACCCTCCCCGGGGGACCGATCTGACCCGTGCCCTGCGGGAGTCGGGGGCCCTCAGGGGTCACGTGGCGGCCGTCAACATAGCCGACAGCCCCATGGCCAACCTGCGGATGAGCCCCATCGCCCTGGCCTGCCTCATACGGGACCAGGTCGGGATCGACACGATTTTTCACCTTACCTGCCGTGACCGGAGCCTGCTGGGTCTGCAGTCGGAGTTGCTGGGGGCATGGGCGATGGGGGTGGAGAACCTCCTGGCCCTCACCGGAGACCCCCCGGAGAGGGGCGACCACTCCCGGTCGAGCGGGGTCTTCGATCTCGACGCCATCGGGCTCCTCAAGCTCGCCTCGGGCCTGAACCGCGGCGAGGACGCCAACGGCAGGGAGCTCAAGGGAGGGAGCGATTTCTTCATCGGCGCCGCCGCCAACCCCACCGCCGGCGACCTGGGCGTGGAGTTGAGCAAGCTGAGGGCGAAGATCAGCGCCGGCGCCCACTTTTCGCAGACCCAGCCGGTCTATCGGGCCCGTGATGCCGCCGCCTTTCTCGAAGAGGCGGCGGCCATGGAGTTCCCCGTCATCGTCGGGCTCCTTCCCATCAAGAGTCACAAAATGCTCCACTACCTGGACGAAAACGTTCCCGGCATCAGGATTCCGCCGGAGGTCCGGGACCGGCTCGCCGGGACGCCGGCGGAGATGGTGCGGCAGGAGAGCGTTCTGATAAGCAGGGAGCTGATCGAGGAGCTGCGGGGCATGGCCGCCGGGGTGCACATCATGCCGGTGGGCGAAGCTTCTCTTGTGGGGGACATACTCGAGACCGGAGGCGCGCCCGGGGAGAAAGGTGCGGCAGGGAGCAAGAGCCTTGAAGAGGCCGTCCGGGAGAGCGCCTCAGGGAGCAGGATATCCTGCCGGGCCGCCTTCCGGATCGCCATGGAGCAGGATGTCCCCGTGCAGGAAGTGGGGCGCATCATCGAGGAGTTGAAGATCAAGATCAAGGGCTGCCAGCTCGGGTGTTTCAGGTGAAGACGCGGGAATTCCAGGAGGAGCTGGAAAGAGACCGCCTCGCGTCCTGGGCCTGCTCCGCTGGGGCGAGCCGGGGGAGAAAGCATTCCGAAGAGGAGCACCCCTACCGAACCGCCTATCAGCGTGACAGGGACCGCATCATCCACTCCAACGCCTTCCGCCGCCTCGAGTACAAGACCCAGGTGTTCATCTACCACGAAGGGGACCACTACCGGAACCGGCTCACCCACTCTCTTGAAGTGGCCGTTGTGGGGCGCACCCTGGCCCGCATGCTTCAGCTCAACGAAGACCTCGTCGAGACCATCGCCCTGGCTCACGACCTCGGCCACTCACCCTTCGGACATCCCGGCGAGAGGGTCCTCGATGAGATGATGGACTCATGGGGCGGCTTCGAACACAACCGGCAGAGCCTGAGAGTGGTCGAGATAATCGAGCACCGCTACCCCGGCTTCAGAGGTCTCAACCTCACCTGGGAAGCCCGGGAGGGAATGGCCAAACACACGACTGAGTACGATGCTCCCGCCGAGGACGGGTATGCCCCCGGGAAGTACCCTTCGCTGGAAGCGCAGGTTGTCTGTCTCGCCGACGAGATAGCCTACACCAATCACGACCTGGAGGACGGGCTGGCATCGGGACTGCTGTCGCCGCGCTCCCTCAGAGACGTTCCCCTCTGGGACGATGCCTACGGTCGGGCGGAGAAAGAACTCGCCGGGGCAACCTCCCGGCAGCTCGGGTACGCGGCCATCCGGAGGCTGATCAACCTGCTCATAGAGGATGTGGGGAGAACGACCCTCGCCAATGTCGCCGCCCTGGGCATCGAGAGCCCCGACGACGCCAGGGTGGCGCCGCAGCTGACTGTCGCCCTGGGCGAGAAGAGAGATCAAGGGTTCAGGGAGCTCAAGCGCTTTCTCTTTGAAAACCTCTATCGCCACCACCGGGTAAGGCGGATGGCCGTCAAGGCCGAGAAGATCCTCAGGGAGCTCTTCACCGTCTTCAACGCCGACCCGCAGCTTCTGCCGTCCAACGTCCGGGTCCACGTCGAGGGGCATTCGCCGGAGCGCGTGATCTGCGACTACATCGCGGGAATGACGGATCGCTATGCAATCAGGGAATACCGCAAGCTGTTCAGCCCCGAAGAGAATATGTAAACCGCCTCCGGCTTTCATCTCCTCCACCGCGAGGGGAGGGAGAGGTTCGACGACCTCATCCGCGAGAATTTTCGAGGCGCACCTGTTATCATCCTTGCCTGTGCCCGCCCGCGGGAGGCGTGGACGCGCCGAATCGATCCCGAAGGAGCCCGCCGGGCGCCGGGCTGGAGACTGATTTGGAGCCGGTGACGGCCGTTGCCCTCGGATGTCAGGAGGAGGAGCTGTCACCGCGGATGAAGACCAGAAACCCTTTCGATGAGGTGTGGGAGAAGAGATGATCAAGAAGTTTATCGCCAAGGTGCTCGGCAAGGCCGGAACCAGGAAGAAGGAAGTACCCGAGAAGGCCTCCGGGTCGCGGCCGAAGGCGGCGAAGGCAGAGCCTTCCCGGCCGGATGGTCGGAGGCAGGCCTCCCCGGCGTCGGAAAAAAAACGGTCCTCTTCGGACGGCCGTTCCGGGGGGCGGAAAAGAAGGTCGGGGGGGAAGCCCCAGCCGTCCGCAGAGCGTGCTCCCGGGAAACAGGAGACCGGCGGCGAACGTTCAGGCAGGAAACAGGGGCCTGCCGGAAAGCGTCCCGCCCGGCGGAAGCCGGAAAGTGACGGCGCCCGCCGAGACAGGGGCCGGGGAAGGGGACCGCGCCGGGAAACGGGTCGGCCCCCCGGCGTACTCCCGAAACTTCCTCCGCTGCCGGACTGGAGTCCGCCGGAGGAGACCGGGGTCTTCTCCGCCTACGACCTGCCTCCGCAGGTCGCAGAGGGCATAGCCGCCGCCGGCTTTGAAAAGTGCACCGAGGTTCAGTCGAAAGTTCTCCCCCTTGCACTGCGGGGCCGTGATGTGGCCGCCCAGTCCCAGACGGGAACGGGGAAGACGGCCGCGTTCCTCCTCACCATCTTCACTCGCCTGCTCTGGAGAGGGAAGATCGACCACCCGGGTCCCCGGGCGCTGGTCGTGGCGCCGACCAGGGAGCTGACGGTGCAGATCGAAACAGATGCGCGCCTTCTCGGCCAGAGCACCGGCCTGCGCGTGGGGGTCGCCTTCGGGGGGGTCGACTACGATCGCCAGAGGCAGGCCCTGCTGGATGGGGTCGACCTGCTCATCGGCACTCCGGGACGCCTGATCGACTATCTCAAGCAGGGGGTCTGGCAGCCGGAGGGGATCGAGGTCCTCGTGATCGACGAGGCGGACCGGATGCTGGACATGGGTTTCATCCGTGATCTTAGGTTCATTCTCCGCCGGCTCCCGCCCTTCGAGCGCCGGCTTTCGATGCTTTTCTCCGCGACCCTGAGCTGGCGGGCAATGGAGCTGACCTACGAGTACATGAATCTGCCGGAGCAGATCTCCGCCAGCCCGGCGCAGCTTACCGCCGAGAAAGCGGAGGAGGTCCTCTACCACGTGGAGCGGAGAGAAAAGGCGGCCCTCCTGCTCGGCCTCATGGAAAAAGAGAAGTGGGAGAGGACAATCCTCTTCACGAACATGAAGATCGAGGCGGAGAAGGTGGGAAGGCTTCTGCAGCACCACGGGTACCGGGCCCAGGCCATCACCGGCAACCTGGAACAGAAGAAGCGTCTCCAGCTCATGGAGGATTTCAAGAGCGGCGAGCTGCCCATGCTTGTCGCCACCGACGTCGCTTCCCGGGGACTGCACATCGAGGGAGTGACCCACGTGGTGAACTGGGACCTCCCCCAGGATCCCGAGGACTATGTCCACCGCATCGGGCGGACCGCCCGGGCGGGGGCGGAGGGGAAGGCCGTCTCCCTCGCCGACGAGGAGTGTGTCTATTACCTGGAGGCGATCGAGAAGCTCATCGGCTACAAGGTCCCCGTGCAGTGGCACTCCGAGGAGGATCTCGCCAAGGTCAAGCCCGGCTGGCAGCGGTCCCCGGCGCCGAGGAGGTCCTCCGGCGGCGGGAGGCCGCCGGCGAAGGGCGGCCGTTCGTCCTCGAGAGGGGGGCGCGGAGGACGGCAGGGGAGCGGCGGTCGGCCGCGACGCTCTTCCTGAGGGAAACCAAAACCCGGCGGCAGAGTAGAATCCTTAAAGTTCCGCCGGGGTTGGAGGATTGATGCACAGACGACTCGAGAAGATCTTTTACGAAATAAGAAGGCCCCGTCTCACCTGGGACGACATCGGCGGCTGCGCCGAGGCCAAGAAGGCCCTGAAGGAAATGGTCTGCCTTCCCATACGGAAGCGGGAAGAAATGGCCGCCATGGGTCTGGTTCCTCCCGCGGGAATTCTCATGTGGGGCCCGCTGGGAGCGGGGATGACCATGCTCCCCGAAGCCTGCGCCGGCGAGGTGGGAGCTACCTTCGTCTATGTCTCCGGCCAGGAGATGCTCGGCAAGCAGGGAGAGCTTCGGGAGGCCTTCAGGGAGGCGGAGGCGGAGGATTTGGCGATCCTGTACATATCGGATATCGACTGGCTCGCTCCCCGGGCGGGGGCGGGGTATGGCTGGGACGCCGGCAACGAGAGAGGCAAGCCCCCGACCTTCGCCGACCGGGGGCTGACGGAAACCCTCATCCGGGAGATTGACGCCCTTCAGGAGCGGGGACGGGTGACGCTCCTCGGAGGCTGCTACCGGATCGATGTGGTCGATCAGGCCGTCATCAAGGAGAAGTCCCGTTTCAACCGCAAGGTCTTTCTCCCGCCTCCCGACGCCGGGGCCCGCCGGGAGATCCTCGCCATCTACACCGGGAAGGTCCCCGTCAACGGCAGCATCGATCTGGGCGAGCTCGCGGGCCGCACCGAGGGGTACGTGGGCTGGGACATCGAGAATCTCGTGAAGAAGGCGGGCCTCGTCGCCCTGGAGGATGACCGCAAGGAAATAAGGCAGGCGGACCTCATCGCGGCCCTCGGCTCCATCCGGCCCTGGCTGACCCCCGACATGACCGCCGGCTACCACCGTCTCTACGAAGAGGACTGCCCGCACCACTATCACTTCTGATTCGGGCAGTTTCCGCGACAAGCGGAAACAGCCCGAATCAGCTATCAGCTATCAGCTATCAGCTATCAGCTATCAGCTATCAGCTATCAGCTATCAGCTATCAGCTATCAGCTATCAGCCGTCAGCCGTCAGCCG
>JAUWCW010000234.1 GCA_030609125.1 Candidatus Rokuibacteriota bacterium | reverse complement strand
TCGGACTCGAGGTGAGTTTCTTCCAGTCCAACGCCGAAGGGGACCTGGTGGACGCCATCCAGAAGGCCGGCGGGGGCTACCAGGCCCTCATCATCAACCCGGCCGCCTACACCCACACCTCCGTGGCGCTTCGCGACGCCCTGGCGGCGGTCGATCTTCCGGCGGTGGAGGTGCACCTGAGCAACATCTACGCCAGGGAGGAGTTCCGCCGCACATCCATGACGGCCGCCCTCTGCCGCGGAGTGATCACCGGCTTCGGCGCCGAGGGGTACCTGCTGGCCCTGCGGGCCGTGGCCGGCCTTCTTGATGCGTAGCGGCCGGTTCTCCGCCCGGCGCTCCGGGCTGCGCCGGTCTTTCGCCGGCGACGGGGTGCAGGCGCATCTTGTCACCTCCCTTCCCAATGTGCGGTACCTGACGGGCTTCACCGGCTCCTCCGGGGCGCTCCTCGTGTATGCCCGGGGAGCGACGTTCGTGACCGATTTCCGGTACCGGCTCCAGGCCGCAAGGGAGGTCTCCGGATGCCGCCGGGTGGAGCAGCGCGGAACCATGACGGAGACACTGGCGCAGTTGATCGGGAAGAAGGGACTGAAGAGGGTCGGCTTTGAAGGAGCGCACCTTTCCTTCAGCATGCACAGGCGGCTGTCGAGGAAACTGAAGGGAGTGCGCCTGGTGGCCGCGCAGGGGAGAGTGGAGCGCCTGCGGATGGTCAAGGACGCCGGTGAGATCGCCCTGCTGCGGCAGGCGGTGCTGGTGGCGGAGCGGGCGTACCGCCGTGCGGCCCGCAGGCTCGCGGGAAGAAGCGAGCGGGAGGTGGCGGCATCCATGGAGAGGGCCGTCAGGGAGAACGGGGCCGAGGGGGTGGCGTTCGCTCCCATCGTCGCCGGGGGCCGCCGGGCCGCCCTGCCCCACGCCGTTCCGGGGAGGGCGAAGATCAGGGAGGGGCGCCTTGTCATCCTCGACTTCGGCGCCCGCTTCAGAGGCTACCACTCCGATATTTCACGAACCCGTCTTCCCGGGGGCGGCGGCGCGAGGGCGAAGGAGCTGTACCGGCTGGTTGCAAAAGCCCGGAGAGAGGCTGTCAGGGCCGTCCGGCCCGGCGTCGAGGCGAGAGCGGTGGACCGGGCGGCACGGGGCGTTATCGAGCGCGCCGGCTACGGGGACTGCTTCGGCCACGGGACCGGTCACGGCGTGGGGCTCGAGGTCCACGAGGGCCCTTCGATCTCTTCCGGACGCAGGGAAGTGCTTGAGCCGGGGATGGTTTTCACCGTCGAGCCGGGGGTCTATGTTGAAAATTTCGGTGGAGTACGGATCGAAGATATGGTATTGGTGACACGTTCCGGTTGTGAAATAATGACGCGCGCGATACCCGCCGTCTCGTTCTGAAAAGGCCGCGGGGCAAGGAAGGCCATGAATTTTAAAGAGATCAAGGAACTCATCGAACTCATTCGCGACACCGACGTGGCCGAAATCGAGGTGGAGCGGGCAGGTACGAGGATCAGGCTCCGCAGGGAGAAGAAAGAGGCTCCCGCCGTGCAGGTCCGGGAGGTGACGCCCGCTCCCGTCGCCGAGCAGTCCGGGGAGGCGCTCCCTGCGTCGGCGGCGGAGCCTGTTGCCGCGGGCACCGTCAAGTCCCCCCTGGTCGGGACTTTCTACGGTGCGCCCGAGCCGGGGTCGAAGCCCTTCGTGGAGATCGGCGATCACGTCGTCAAGGGACATGTCCTCTGCATCGTGGAGGCCATGAAGCTGATGAACGAGATCGAGTCGGAACACTCCGGAACGGTGGCGGAGGTGTTTATCCAGGATGGTCAGCCGGTGGAGTACGGGCAGCCCCTTTTCAGAATCGAACTCGACGCCTGAGCGGGACATGTTTCGCAAGATCCTTATCGCCAACCGGGGAGAGGTCGCTCTCCGGATCATCAGGGCCTGCAAGGAGATGGGGATCGCCACCGTGGCGGTCTACTCCGAAGCCGACGTCGATTCCCTCCATGTCCGCTTTGCCGACGAGGCGGTCTGCGTAGGGCCTCCGGAGAACGCGAAGAGCTACCTCTCCATCCCTTCCATCATCAGCGCCGCGGAGGTCACCGGGGCCGACGCCATCCACCCCGGGTACGGCTTCCTGGCCGAGCACATTCACTTCGCCGAGATATGCGAGACCTGCGGGATCACCTTCATCGGGCCCGCCCCGAGAGTGCTGAAGCTCATGGGGGACAAGAATGCCGCCCGCGACCTGGTGAGCAGCGCGGGTCTGCCGATCATCCCCGGCAGCGAAGATATCGTGCGGGATGAAGAAGAGGGCCTGAAAGTCCTGCGCCACCTCGGGCTTCCGGTCATGATCAAGGCCTCCGCCGGAGGGGGCGGCAAGGGCATGAGGATGGTCACCCAGGAAGTGCATTTCGGCAAGGAGTTCCTCGCCGCCCGCACGGAGGCCCAGGCGGCCTTCGGGGTGCCCGACGTCTACATCGAAAAGTTCATTCCCGAGCCGAGACACGTGGAGATCCAGATCCTCGCCGACACCCACGGCAAGATCATTCAGCTCGGCGAGCGGGACTGCTCGATCCAGAGGCGGCACCAGAAGCTTATCGAAGAGTCCCCGTCGCCCGCTCTCTCCCCCCGGCTGCGCAAGGAGATGGGGAAGGTGGCGGTGAAGATCGCCGAGAAGGTGGGCTACAGCGGCACCGGTACGGTGGAGTTTCTTCTTCACGGCTCGGACCAGTTCTACTTCATGGAAATGAACACCCGCATCCAGGTCGAGCACCCGGTGACGGAGATGCAGACCGGGCTGGACCTTATCAAGGAGCAGATCAGGATCGCCGGGAAGGAGAAGCTGCGTTTCTCCCAGAAAGATGTCGTCTTCGAGGGGCACACGATCGAATGCCGCGTCAACGCCGAGGACCCGGAGACCTTCACGCCCAGCCCGGGCCTGATCACCGACTATCACCAGCCCGGAGGGCCGGGGATCCGCGTCGATTCCGCGGCCTACGCCGGCTACCGCATGCTCCCCTACTACGATTCGCTCATCGCCAAGCTCATCGCTCACGGGCGGGACCGGGAGGAAGCGCTGCAGCGGTTGCGGCGGGGGCTGGAAGAATTCATCATCGAGGGGATCAAGACGACTATCCCCCTCCACCGGCGGATCGTCCAGGACAGGGCCTTCATCGAAGGCCGGTTCTCCACCCAGTACCTCGACACATTTCTGCAGACGTGAGCTTTCCGTACGCGCTGATCTTCATTCCCGACCCGGCGTTCGGCAGGGTCGCGGATCGGGCCGAGATGGCCCGCATGGCCCTCGACGGAGGGGCGACGGCCATCCAGCTCCGGGCCAAGGGTCTTGCCGAGCGCGAGCTCGTCGCCGAAGGCGAGCGGCTGGCGGCCCTCTGTCGCCGGCGGGGCTGCCCTTTCTTCGTGAACGATCGCGTCGACGTCGCCCTGGCCTGCGGCGCCGACGGAGTGCACCTTGGCCCCGACGACATGGACCCGCGCGCGGCGCGGCGTCGGCTCGGGGCGGACGCACTCATCGGCGTGTCGGCCTACGATCAGGGGGATGTTGACTTGGCGGAGGAGATCGGGGCTGCCTACGTGGCGGTCGGGGCCGTCTATTCCACAACGACCAAGACGATCGACGTCGTCGGAACAGAGGGTGTGCGGCGGCTCCGGGCGATGACCTCGCTGCCCGTTGTCGCCATCGGGGGCATCGACGCCATCCGCGCGGCGGAGGCTGTGGCCGCGGGAGCGGACGGCGTGGCGGTCATCTCGTTCCTCTCCGCCGCGGAGGACATCGAGGGGGCCGCCAGGGAGCTGCGCCGGCGGGTGGACGCCGCCCGCCGTGATGCGGTAACATGACGATCCCGCTGCGGCGGTCCTTAGGGCTCACGCAAGAATAAGTTCAACGAATTGGCGCTCATTTTCATGTTGGATTTGGTCGATCTGAATGAGCGAAACCGCAGGAATAGCGGGCTATTTCGAGGATTTCGTGATTGAGGATCGGCCAAAGACGGCCTAAAGATGAGATGCGAAAATGGGAAGTTATTCTTGCGCGGGCCCTAAGACTGTGGCTGGCTTTCAGCGGCCAGGATCCTTGATACCAATTTAGCTCTCGAACAGAGCAGGGAGTGTAA
>JAUWCW010000337.1 GCA_030609125.1 Candidatus Rokuibacteriota bacterium | reverse complement strand
CCGGACTCGGGGGTTCCGGCGGCACTCGGCTACGCCGAAGCGGCGGACCTGCCCTTCGAGACGGGTCTCATCAGGAACCACTACGTGGGCCGGACCTTTATCGAGCCCCGTCAGTCCATCAGGCACTTCGGCGTGAAGCTGAAGCTCAATCCCGTCCGCTCTGTCATCACCGGCAGAAGGGTGGTGGTGGTGGACGATTCGATCGTGAGGGGCACGACGAGCCGCAAGATCGTGCAAATGCTCCAGGAAGCGGGCGCCCGGGAAGTGCACGTGCGCATCAGCAGCCCCCAGACGACGCACCCCTGCTACTACGGCATCGACACTCCCACCAGGCAGGAGCTGGTGGCGGCGACCCACGACCTGGAGGAGATCCGCAACTACATCACAGCCGACTCACTGAAGTACCTCAGCCTGGAAGGACTCTGCTCCACCGTCTGCACCAATCAGGAGAGCTTCTGCTACGCCTGCTTCACCGGGGAGTATCCCGTCAGCTTCCCCGCCAGGGAGTCCGCCCAGATGGGCCTCTTTGATCCCAGGCATGTGTCGAAGGTTTACTCTCGCTAGGCTCGATGTCCTCGTCACCACCAGCCGGCAAGAGAAAGATCTCCATTTTTTCCCTTCGGTTCGCGGGTCTGGTGCTCTTTCGGGGATTCGTTCTCCTTTTTACCGTCGCTGTTCTCGGCGCGGCCGCCACGGCCGGGCTCCTCTTCCGGTTCGCCTCCGAGCTGCCGCCCGTTGACACGCTGCAAAGCTACAATCCCAGCCTGATCACAAAGGTTTACGCTGCGGACGACACCATACTGGGCGAATTCTACGTTGAGCGGCGCATCCTCGTTCCCCTGAGCCGCATTCCCGGGAACCTTCAGAAAGCCGTGCTGGCCGTGGAGGACGCCGATTTCTTCCAGCACGGGGGGCTGGACATGAAAGCCATCGCCCGGGCCTTTGTAAAGAATATCAGGGCCGGTGGGATCGTTCAGGGAGGGAGCACCATAACCCAGCAGGTGGCGAGGGCGATGTTCCTCTCTCCCGAGAAGAGAATGACGAGAAAAATAAAGGAGGCCATCCTTGCCTTCCGGATAGAGGAGAACTTTTCAAAAGACGATATCCTCGGCCTCTATCTGAATCACATCTACCTCGGCCACGGTGCCTACGGCATGCAGGCCGCCGCGCTCACTTACTTCGGCAAGTCCGTGGAAGAGCTCGATCTGCTCGAGTGCGCCACCCTGGCGGGGCTGCCGAAGGCCCCCAACCACTATTCGCCTATCTCCAACCCCGACCGGGCCATGGGAAGGGCCCGCCACGTCATATCCCGCATGGTCGACGAAGGCTACGTCTCCGCCGAAGAGGCGGCACGGGCCATTCAGGGCCCCCTGCAGCTGGGGGGGGAGAAGAAGGCCGTGGGGCTGGCCCCCTACCTGGTCGAGAACGTGCGCCGCTACCTGCAGAAGACCTACGGCTACGAAGGGCTTTACCAGGGAGGGCTGCAGGCCTATACCACCATCGACCCGACCCTGCAGCGGGTGGCGGAGGAGGCGGTGCGAAAGGGGCTTCGCGAACTGGACAAGAGGAGAGGGTACCGGGGTCCTGCCGCCAGACTGGAGCAGGAAATGGAAGACCTCGATGCCCACCTGGAGGGAAGGGACGACTGGCCCCCGCTGCTGGAGCCCGGCCGGATCTACCCGGGGATCGTCGTGGAGGTGAAGGAGAAAGAGGCGGTTGTCAGGTCCGGACCGGCGGAGGGGACCTTGCCGCTGAAGAACATGAAATGGGTCCTCGGCAGGGGAAAGGAGAAGAAGGTCAAGTCGGTGGCCGCCTTCCTGCAGCCGGGAGACGTCATCCAGGTGCTTGTCCGGGAGGTGAAGGGGGAGGGAAAGCACGTTTTCGCCCTGGAGCAGGAACCTGAGGTCGAAGGGGCCCTGATCTGCCAGGATGTAAGGACGGGGGCCATTCTGGCCATGGTGGGAGGCTACGACTTCAGCCGAAGCCAGTTCAACCGTGCCACCCAGGCCCGCAGGCAGCCGGGGTCGGCTTTCAAGCCCCTTGTCTACGCCGCGGCCCTGGAGCAGGGGAAGACGCCGGCGAGCATTTTCATAGACTCTCCAATCGTCTACGAGAACCTTGAGGAAGAGGCGAAGATCAGGTTCTGGAAGCCGGAGAACTACGAGGAGCACTTTTTCGGCGCCACCCGCCTGAGGGTTGCCCTGAACCATTCCCGCAATGTCGTTACCGTCAAGCTCCTCAGGGACGTCGGCATCCGGGAGGTGACGGACCTGGCCCGACGCATGGGAATCAGGTCCCCCCTGGCCCAGGATCTCACTCTCGCTCTCGGCTCGTCGGGCGTCACCCTCCAGGAGCTCACCGCCGCCTTCGGGACCTTCGCCAATCAGGGGGTTTACCTCGCTCCCTTTTCCGTCGTTTCCGTGGCGGACAGGGAGGCGAATGTCCTGGAGTCCCACCACCCCGAGGCGCTCCGGGTGCTTGACCGGGAAACGGCTTACGTGATGACGAGCATGCTCCAGACGGTGGTTACCGATGGCACGGGGTGGAGGGTGAAAGCCCTGTCCAGGCCGATCGCCGGCAAGACGGGAACCACCAACGACTACGGTGACGCCTGGTTCCACGGCTATACACCGGAGCTGGTGACGGGCGTCTGGGTGGGCCTGGACCAGAGGAAGAACCTGGGTCGGCACGAAACGGGATCTAGAGCGGCTATTCCTATCTGGCTGCACTTCATGAAGGCCGCGCTGGCGGAGAAGCCGGCCACGGTCTTCCCGGTTCCTCCGGGGATAGTCTTCACGAAGATCGACCCCGCCACGGGAAAGCTGGCGCGGGAAGACTCGGCAGACGCCATTTTCGAGGTTTTCCGGGAAGGGGCGGGGCCGAAGGAGGTCGCCCGTCCCGAGGAGCCGAAGGCCACGGA
>JAUWCW010000348.1 GCA_030609125.1 Candidatus Rokuibacteriota bacterium | reverse complement strand
AGGCGACGCCTTGCCAGGAACGAAAATCTCTCCCGTGAGGGGCCTGGTTCTTTTGTCCCTGCAGGCACCGTCGCTCCCTGGTGCGGCCCGCCTCAGGCGGAGTTCCGCCGCCGTTTGAGCCTCTCGTGAACGGGCCTGCTAGAGGCCCATGTCTACTTCGGAAGCCTTCCAGCGCAGCGTGACCACCGCGTTCTTCCCGGCCGCCACCCTCACCGAAGACGCGGAGGTCCGGCCCTCCAGGGAGGCCTTAAGGGAGTAGGATCCGGGAGGCACGTCGGCGACGAGCCAGGGGCCGTTGTCGGCCCGCGCCCGGAAGATCTCCTTGCCGCCGGTGGCGCTGATCACGATCTCGGCATCGTTGAGGTAGAGGCCCCCGGCGGTGACGAGAACCACCTTCAGGGGATAGATCTGGGGCATCTTCGAGCGCTCGTCGAGACCTGCGCCGCCGTTGTAAAACTTGATTCCCTGTGCGGTCTGGATTTCCACCGGCAGGTTGCTGCCCGCCGCCAGGGCCGCCGCCGGCAGGGCGACGAGTGCGCACGTCAAAGCGATCCACTTCTTCATTGTACGTCCTCCCTTCAGGAGAAGAGCCGTGGCTGTTTCGTTTCTGTCGATACAACTATACTCCACCTCCCCTCTCTTCTCAAGCGTTTCGGCCGGCCCCGGGGCGTGTTGTCAAACAGGCGAAAATGCAGTATGTTGTTGTGAGGGTGACGATTCCCCTGGGAACGAAGAGGAAGAACGTCAGCCGGGGAGAACGCCATGTCTGAAATAATGGAACTTGACGCGCGAGGGCTCATCTGCCCCATGCCGATCATCAAGCTCTCCAAAGTCATTAAAGAGATGCAGGCGGGCGACACGCTCGAAGTATGGGCCGACGATCCCGCTTTCGAGTCGGATGTCACCATCTGGTGCGAGAAGGTGGGCCACCAGCTCATTGAGGTCAGCAAGGTGGAAAAGGACCTGGTGGCCCGGATCGTGAAGAAGTAGTCCCGTCGTCCCCTGGGAAACACAGAGACCGGGCTGTGGAGTCTGCGAGAAAGCTCAAGGAACACTATCTCTTCTCCGAGGACGACGAGCGCAATCTGGCCCGTCTCGGCTCCTGGATGGAAGCCGAGAAGCTGCGTGTCGGCGACGAGCTCTACCGCTACATCCTGTCCGTACCGGCCATCGCCCCGTACCTTGAAGAGAACGAAGGGGCCCGCAAACGCCACCGGGCGGCTCTCGGGAACTGGTTTTCCGGCCTCTTTCGCGGCACCTACGACCAGGGCTATTTTCTGAGCCTGCAGAGGATCGGCTCTACTCACGTGCGGATCGGCCTCAAGGGGCATTACGTGAACGCCGCCATGAACCTGGTCCGCGGCCTCTGCCACGAGATCGTCCTCGCCCACGCCGGCGAATCCGAGGAGCAGATTGCCCTCATCAAATCGGTTGACAAGATCCTCGACATGAACCTGGATGTCATGACCGGCTCCTACAGGGAGGCGGAACTGAGAAAGGTCTTCCTCTCGTACCGGCTGGACGAGTTACTCCTGCGTTTCGCCGACCGATTCTCGTTTGCGCTGAAGCTCATCCTCGTCATCGCTCTCATGGGCATATCCCTGGCGGTCGTCGGTCTGTTCGTATCCGACGTCATCAGTCTTTTCCAGCACCGCACTGCCCATGAAGTTCTGGGGGCTCTGGGATCCCTTCTCATCATCTGGGTCATGGTGGAGCTGATGGAGAACGAGATCCGTCAGCTTCGCGGCGGCCGCTTCAAGATCCAGGTGTTTCTCGGCGTTGCCCTGGTGGCGCTGATAAGGGAGCTTCTCATCTCGTCCCTGGAGCATGCGGCGAGTCAGAAGCAGCTGGCCATCCTGGCGGGGATCGTCTCCCTCGGTGTTGTGTACTGGCTGATTTCCCGTGCCGAGCCGAACCGGGGGGGAGACCTGCCCTGAAGCCGGTCCTCCCCGGTCAGAAAGGCCCTCCCCCGCAGGAAGACCTTGTGTCTGCCGTGCGCCGCGAGGCGCGCCGGCTGATGAGAGGGGGGAGGGGGAGCCACGGATACGATCATGTCCGGAGGGTTCTCGCCCTCTGCGGGCACCTGGCCGGGGAGACCGGGGCCGACCGCGAGGTCCTCACCCTCGCCGCCCTCCTTCACGACGTCGGCAGACCCGAAGAGGACCGTTCGGACGGTTCGACGTGCCACGCCGAGGCAGGCTCGAAGATAGCGGGCGGGATCCTCGCGAGGCACGGCGCCTCCCGGTCACTCACGAGGCGGGTGCGGGAGTGCATCGCCCAGCACAGGTTCCGCAGGGGCAGCCCTCCCCGGTCCCTGGAGGCGAAAATCCTCTTTGACGCGGACAAGCTGGACTCCCTCGGGGCCGTCGGCATCGGGCGGGCTTTCCTCTTCGCCGGCGAGGTGGGGGCGAGGCTGCACAACACGGCCGCCGAGGCCCGAAAGGCAAGGGCCTACTCATCGGGCGACACAGCCTTCAGGGAGTACCTTGTCAAGCTCAGACACCTGCCGGGGAAGATGACGACCCCCGAGGGCCGGCGCCTGGCCCGGGAAAGGGCCGCCTACATGGAGGAGTTCTTCCGGCGCCTGAACGTTGAAGCGAAAGGGAGAAGGTAGGGTGAGAGGCTGGAAGGGGAAGGCCTTTTTTCCGGCGGTGCTGCTTCTTCTGCTCGCGGGCTGTGCGGTCTCACCGCCCCCCGAGCGCGATCGGGGACGGGAGAGAATCATGGAACGTCAGAAGATGATCTGGTACATGGGCGACGAGTACCGCTTCGTCTGGGAT
>JAUWCW010000255.1 GCA_030609125.1 Candidatus Rokuibacteriota bacterium | reverse complement strand
CCTGAGGCCATCTTCTTCAGCAGGCCCCTGAGGCCCTCGATCTTCCATTCCCGCAGCAGGTATTCGACGGCAAGGGCGCATTCGGCAAAGGCGAGCTGGACCTTTCCCATGGTGGGAAGACTGACCAGGGAAGAGTCCATGCTCTCAAACGGAATCAGGGCTCCCTCGCGGAGCGCCCGGGCGAAAATGCTCTCCTGCGCCTTGCCGAGCCAGAGGCTCTCCGGCGATCTCCACAGCGTCTCGCCGTAACGCGAGACTCCTTCCTGGAGCCAGACAGGAGCCCGGTTGGCCGTCAGATGAACGAGAAGGTAGTGAATGTATTCATGGGCGAGAGAATCCCGCCACCGGTAGCCCTGCAGCAGTGCGCGGGGGGAGAGGAGCATGATCTTGTTGAACTTGCAGATAGCCACCGCCCCCGATGTTTCTATCTCGGTGCGGCTGAGGCTCGAAACCCGCTCGAAAGCCTCGGCGTCGGGGATTATCTCGACCCGTATCCTTTCCCCGGGATGCAGCCCCAGCCAGGAACCGAGACTGTCGTAAGCAGCTTCGAGGGTCTGCAGGGCCGGCTCCGCAAGAATCCGGTCCCTTCCCTCGTCCACAAAAAGGACGAAGTGCTCGCTCTCGTGCGGGGTGAGATTCTGCGACAACTCCACGGTGTCCCGGGTCAGCCTCGCCATCTCCCGAAGCCCCGGCCCCGCCCCACCCAGCTGCTCGAGCAGCTCGAAATGCTCCAGCGCCTTTCCGTACCTGCCGGAAAGAAATTCCACCTGTCCCTCATACCACAAGGCGAGAGGCGGCCTGCCGGGCGGGAGGGAGTCAAGGATTTCCCTGGCGCCGGAGACATCCCAGCGGACGAGAGCCCTCTGCACCTTCGCCGGCACGCCCCCCCTGTCGCCGCCGTGAACCCGGCCCGCCTCCGCCGCACCGGCAGGGAGCGCACAGACCACGATGGCCAGAGCCGGCATCAGGACCGTCATCCGGATCCTCTTCATCGCCACACGGAGCTGTTAAAGCATTCTATCAACATTAATCTGTAATTCTATGAAAGTAATCTCTAATTTGATCTTCATACCCGGATGGGTATCCCTCCCGCAGGGACTCGAGTATCTCCTGCCGGAAAAGGGACGGCGCCCTGTAGTCCTCTTTCCCGGGAATGCGAAAGCTGCGGATATCCGTGCCCATCCTCCCTCCGGAACGTGTCCCTCGTGAGGGCGAGGACTGCCCGGGAGCCTGCCCCATCCATCCCGGCATGAACGCCATGCCCTTGCCGCTGCGCAATGACTGCATCTGCTCCATGCTCCGGAGCGACTGCCTGGCCCTGTCCCTGGCACTCATCAGCCTGGCAAGCGCAGAGCGTTCGGATGGAACGGCGCCGCCGGGAGCTTTGCCGGCGAGGGCGCTTTCAGCGGCCCCCATGTCAGATGAGGCCCCTTTCAGATCGCTCTCTATGCGTGCGTCGAGAAAAGGCAGGGCGGACTTCAGCACCGATGCCTCCCGGGCGAGACGGGAGGCCTCGTCCTTGAGGTCTCCCTCCCCCCGGGAGAGCTCACCTGCTTCCGCCTTCTCGCCCTCCGTCATTTCCTCCGAGACCTTTTCCGCCAGATCTTCCGTCCGCTTCAAAATGTCCTCCTGTTTCCTGATCATGGCGTCCAGGGCGGGGATGGTGGATCTTTTCAGGCGGTTCGCCGCCTGCTCCGCCCCCCGGCGAAAGTCCTCTTCTGCCTGCCGCAGTCGATTCATGAGATCCCCGAGGCTCTTGAGAAGCTCCCGGGCCGCCTCTTTTGCCCCTTCCAGATCGCCCCGGCGAAGCATCTCCCGGATCTTCTCCATCCCCTCCATGATCTCCGAGAGTGGAAGCCCCTCGAGTGCCTCGCTGTTGAGAAACTCCTCGGGCAGCTCCGGCTCCTGACTGGCGAGGGCCTCGGCCATCTCCCGGAGCATCCTCTCCATTTCGGCCAGTTCCCGAAGGATCTCTTCCATGGCCTCCCGGTCCCCGGCCTCCATCGCCTCCAGCTGCTTGAGGATTTCTTCCTGAAAGTCCATCATCTCCTCACTGGAAGCGGTCATGTCCGCCATGTGGCGCTCACGCTTCATCTCTTCCGCCATGAGCACCATCTGTTCAGTGGCGCTCACCGCGTCTTCCGTGTACTTCTTCAGAAAGGCGCCCTTCTGCACCATCTCTTCGCGGCGGGAATCGCCGGGCTCCAGGCTCCGGGCCACGTCTCTCATCGGTTCGAGGGAGAACTTCATCATCTCGTCGTGTATTCTCCCCATGAGGTCTATCTGGTAGAAAGACTCCTGACGGCTGAGAGGATCGACGGACATCTGCTGCCGGAGCGACTCCATGGCCGATCCGGCCTTCAGCGCCGCTTCGTGGACAGCATTCCTCAGCGCTTCGTTCGCCGCTGCCGCATCCCAGGGGAACTGCTCCCAGTTCTCCTCGGCCGCCGCCGCCTGTTCCTCGTAGGCCGCGAGCAGGTCCAGCTCGTCCGCCAGGAGGTCAACCAGGAGGTCGATGAATTCCTCCAGGCTCTCCTGTGTTTTCCTGTGCTCCTCAACCGGGTCCGGAACGCGGAGAAAGAAGGAGTTCGAAAGGCTCACCTTGGGTCCGGAAATAGTGTCGTTGTCCGCCGCCTCCAGAAAAACCGGAACCAGCGATCCGGGCGGCGCCTCCACGCTGCCGGCGTCCCACAGGTACTCCTCGTCGACTGCCCTTCCGGCCTCTCCTCTCACCGCCTCCTCCCGCACTTCCCTGCCCGCGGGATCGCGGTAGACGAGTGAAACGCGAGAGATGCCGAAATCGTCCCGTGCCCTGAAACGCACGGGAACCTGGCTGAAGGGGCCGAGGTCGATCTCTCCTTCGGGGGAAAGGATTTTCACCTCGGGAGGCCTGTCTGGAATGTATCTGATGGAGTACTCCAAGCCGTCGACGTTCGCGATGCCTTCGCCGTCCACAAGCTGCAGCCCGTACCGCTCCTCTCCGCTGAGATAGAAAGAGACCTGGTAACGGTTCCCGCCCGCATGGGCTATCTCGTATTCACTCTCGCCGAGCAAGAGCGTCCCCCGTTCCAGGGACTTGTTGGTGGAGAACTCCAGTTTCACCCCCGTTCCGCGCAGCACCTCGAGATTGCCGTTGACCGTCGCCGTCCGAGGCTCCAGCCCGGTGTAGGCAGGAAACGTGTAGTGCGCGATAAAACTCCCCGCCGTAGGAGGCTCCACCACGTCGACCTCGAACCAGGGAGAGGAGGCGGAGGCGGATGAGAGACGGTAGCGGAAGGGCCTCTGCACCCCGGTGATGACGAGGCGAAAGAGCCGCTCTTCCCCCGTCTCCATGACGTATCTGACCGGCTCTTCCCCCGCCGATTCCCGCACCAGCATGACCATCCCCGGCGCCGGACCGGCAACGCGGGCCTCCACCGGCAGGTCTGCGCCCCGGGCGACTCTTGCCGCTCCCGGCGAGACGTCAAAGGTGACCTTGCCGAGGGGCCAGTAGACCGTCGGGTCACCCAGTGCCCTCATCGCTGCCGGGGAAAAACCGGAGCCGACGCTCACCAGGAAGGCGACCGGGATGAGAACCACTGCGAGCCGCACGCCCCAGGATGCGAGGGGTCTCCAGGAAACGAAATCCCCGGGACGCAGCTTGTCCAGCCTGTCGGCGGTGGCCGTCATGAGCCTGCGGAAGAGCGGCCGGGAGAACCTGTCCTTCCCCGGCGCCGCGTCGAGGCGCGAGGCCAGGGTAAGACTGCTGACGATGTCGTCCTTGAAGCCCGTTTCCTGCGCCTGCACTCTTCTCGCCGCCGGCGGGAGGGAAAGGGGGCGGGCTGCGAGAACAACGGCCGCCAGACCTGCCCAGAATGCCAG
>JAUWCW010000065.1 GCA_030609125.1 Candidatus Rokuibacteriota bacterium | reverse complement strand
CACTTCATGGGGGCCGCCGCCGCCGCCGTGGTGCTGCTGTCCGCCGGGTGGTCGTCGTACCGTCTGGCGACACCGGAAGAGGGGCCCACCGTCGTGGCCTCCTTCGCCGTCTCGCAGGAAAGCGAGGAGGGGAGCATGGCGTCGTACTTCAGGGAGTATGCCCTGCAGACCATGGACACCACCTTCCTCGGACTGCCGCCAGGAGTTGAGCTGGCGAGTTTCGAATTGCCGGGAAGGACCGGTGAGTAAGGCGACCCATCGGTACCGTGCCCTCCGGTGCGGCATCTTCACCCTGGTGCTGGGGACAGGTCTTCTTGGAGCGCCCCACTCCTCGGAGGGCGCCGACGGGAAGGAGCTTCTCACCCGCATCGGTGTGACCGCCACCGAAACGAATTACCGCGGCCGCCAGATGGTCATCGATTTTTCGCGCCTCACCCCCCAGGTCACGAGGCTCACCGTGGTTCACCAGCTGGGAGGCAAGGAGCGGCGCGAGTATCAGGGTTCGCGGAGCATCGTCGTCATCGACGACAACTACTTTTACCAGTTTCACCCCGCGAAGAACCTGGTGGTAAAGCGCAAGCTTCCCGGAGAGGGCGGGTATGACTCCCTGCGCCGGGAGAGCCTGAAGCAGACCCTTCTCAGTTACGATCTTGAGTCTTCTCCAGCGGAAGCGGTGGCGGGCCGAAGGACGCACCTGTACGCCTTTCACCCCAAGCAGAAGGGGAGCCGGCCCGTGAGGAAGGTGTGGGTCGACGTGGAGACGGGGCTCATCCTGAAGACCGAGATCTACAGCCCGGACGAGAAGCTTTTCTGGCTCTCGGTCTTCGAGGACATTGATTATCGGCCGACGGTGAACCCCGCCAGCTTCACCATGCCGATCCCCTCGGGGGTGAGGGTTGTGGAGGCGGGGGAAGAAAAGTGCTACACCCCCGCGGAGGCGCAGGAGATTGCCGGACTTCCCCTGGTTCTTCCGCGGTACCTGCCCGGCGGTTTCGTGCAGAAGTGCATCCGGGCCCGGCGCTTGAGAGACTACAGGGAGGTAAAAGTCCTCTACAGTGACGGCCTGAGCCTTCTCACCCTTTTCGAGAGTTCCCGGTTCAGGCCGTTCGGGGCCGCCGCGGGCGGCCTGTCGGTCCAGGTCGGGGAACGTCCGGCCAGCCTGTACCGGCTGGGACTGGTGTCGGCTCTCAGCTGGGAGTCCCCCGGGTCGTACCTGACCATCCTCGGCGAGCTCTCCAGGGACGAGCTGCTGAAGGTTGCCGAGTCGGTTGAACCTGTTGGGGAGGGTCCCCGTCCCTGACAGCACCCTCCAGGAACAAGCCCCCCTTTTTTTATGAAGGAGAAGAGAACCATGAATAATGCAGGCAGGAGGAATTATTTCACCTTGGGAGGGGTGGCGGTCGCCTCCATCCTCGCAGGGATGCTCATAGCTTCCAAGCTCGACTGGACCAGCCCCACCGCGGCCCTGGACGCGGAGAAGGGAAAGGCCGCGGAGACGGCGGCGGCCGCCGGACCGGGTTCGAACCTTTTTGTCGAGATCGCGAAGCGCGACACCCCCTCGGTGGTCAACATCTCCACCACCCAGTTCATCAAGCAGCGCCCGCCAACCAGCCGCCGCCGCCGGCAGCCTTCGCCTTTCGACGACTTCTTCGGGCAGGACGACTTCTGGGAACGCTTCTTCGGTGAGATGCCCGAGAGGGGCCTGAAGCAGCAGAGCCTCGGCTCCGGATTCATCGTCGACAAGGAAGGCTATATTCTCACCAACAACCACGTCGTCGCCAAGGCCGACGACATAAAGGTGACGCTCTCCGACGGCCGCAGCTACGATGCCGAGGTCAAGGGGACCGACCCCAAGACCGATATCGCCCTGATCAAGATCGATGCGGAGAACCACCTCCCCGTGGCGGCCCTCGGAGACAGCGACGCGCTGGAGGTCGGCGAGTGGGTGATGGCCATCGGCAACCCCTTCGGCCTGAAGCACACGGTGACGGTGGGGGTGGTGAGCGCCAAGGGCAGAACCATCGGCGCCGGCCCTTACGACGACTTCATCCAGACCGACGCCTCGATCAACCCCGGCAACAGCGGCGGCCCTCTCATCAACATGAAGGGCGAAGTGATCGGCATCAACAGCGCCATCATCGGCCAGGGCATCGGCTTTGCGATTCCCGTCAACCTGGCAAGAAACATCATGGACCAGCTCAAGGAGAAAGGTTCGGTCACCAGGGGGTGGCTGGGCGTGCAGATACAGACCATCACGCCTGAGCTGGCGGAATCTCTCGGACTCGACGAGGCCAAGGGCGCGCTGATAGCCGGCGTTTTCAAGGGAGATCCCGCCGACGAGGCGGGCATCAAGGTGGGCGACGTCGTTGTCGAATTCGACGGCGCCACCGTCAAGTCCGACCGGGATCTTGTTTCCCGCGTAGGCAACGCGGTCGTCGGAAGCACGGTGAGGTTGGAGGTCGTTCGAGACGGCAGGAAGGTGTCCATTGACGTCAAGCTGGCAAAGCGCGCAGACGACGAGGAGCAGATAGGCAGGGATGATTCCGACCCGATTCAGCCCTTCAACCTCGGCATCACGGTCCAGGACCTCACGCCCGAGCTGGCGGAGCGAATGAGGCTCGACAAGGCGAAGGGTGTACTCGTCACGCAGGTGGATCCCGGCAGCCCGGCGGACAGGGCCGGTATACGCCGCGGAGACATCATCACCGAGGTGAACAGGCAGGAAGTGGAGAAGATAGAGGACCTGGGGTCCGTCCTGAAGAAATCGCCGCGTGACGAGAAACTGCTCTTTCTCGTGAAGCGGAACCAGGGCAACATCTTCGTCGTTGTCAAACCCGAAAAGGAACAGGACTGACCGGTCGGAAAAGGATGATTCGGCGAATCTCTGCGGGGCCAGCCTTTGGGCTGGCCCCGTTTTTACTGTAAAAACAGGCAGATATCATGTGATATGTTTGTGCATATAAATCTTGACAATGATAGGCTAAGGTATTATATTAATGATGTAAGCAAGTAGAACTTTTCGCGTCAATACTGCCCTGGAAGGAGTACAGGTATGAGCAAAATCATAGGTATCGACCTGGGAACGACGAACTCTGTCGTTGCCGTGATGGAAGGCGGAGAGCCCGCGGTTATCATCAACCAGGAGGGCAACCGCACCACGCCGTCCGTTGTAGCTTTTACCAAGGATGGTGAAAGGCTCGTCGGACAGGTGGCCAAGAGGCAGGCCGTCACCAATCCGGAGAACACCATCTATTCCATCAAGCGCTTCATGGGCCGCAAGTACAACGAGGTCTCCGAAGAGATGAAGATGGTTCCCTACAAGGAACTGGAGGCTGCCAACGGCGACGTGCGGGTGGAGGTGATGGGAAAGCAGTATTCGGCCCCGGAGATCTCGGCCATGATTCTGCAGAAGCTGAAGCAGGCCGCCGAGGAATACCTCGGGAGCAAGGTGACCAAGGCGGTCATCACCGTTCCGGCGTACTTCAACGACTCCCAGCGGCAGGCGACCAAGGACGCCGGCCAGATCGCCGGCCTGGAAGTGGAGCGGATCATCAACGAACCGACGGCGGCGGCCCTCGCCTACGGCCTGGACAAGAAGACCAATGAAACGATCGCCGTCTACGACTTCGGCGGCGGGACGTTCGACATCTCCATCCTCGAGGTCGGCGACAACGTCGTGGAGGTGAAGGCCACCAACGGCGACACCCACCTCGGCGGAGACAACATCGACCAGCGCCTCATCGAGTGGCTGGTGGAGGAATTCAAGAGGGATCAGGGGATCGACCTTTCCAAGGACCAGATGGTCGTCCAGCGGCTCAAGGAAGCTGCGGAGAAGGCGAAGATAGAGCTTTCCTCAGCCATGGAGACGGAGATCAACCTGCCCTTCATCACCGCCGATGCTTCGGGCCCGAAGCACATGCACATCAAGCTCACGCGCTCGAAGCTCGAGCAGATGGTGGAAAACATCCTCCAGCGGTCGATGGGCCCCTGCAAGCAGGCCATGGCGGACGCCAAGGTCTCCGCAGGCGATATCGACGAGGTCGTTCTCGTGGGCGGACAGACCCGCATGCCCAGAGTCCAGCAGCTGGTGAAGGAGCTCTTCGGCAAGGAGCCCCACAAGGGCGTCAACCCCGATGAGGTGGTGGCCATCGGCGCCGCTATCCAGGGCGGCGTGCTCGCCGGCGACGTCAAGGACGTGCTCCTGCTCGACGTCACGCCCCTCTCGCTCGGCATCGAGACCCTCGGAGGCGTGATGACCAAGCTCATCGAGCGCAACACGACCATTCCCACCCGCAAGAGTGAGACCTTCTCCACCGCCGCCGACAACCAGACGAGCGTGGAAATACACGTCCTGCAGGGCGAGCGCGAGATGGCCGGGGACAGCCGTACCCTGGGGAAGTTCCACCTCGTGGGCGTCCCGCCCGCTCCCCGGGGCGTGCCCCAGATCGAGGTCACCTTCGACATCGACGCCAACGGCATAGTCAGCGTTTCGGCGAAGGACATGGCCACGGGCAAGGAACAGCAGATCACCATCACCGCCTCCAGCGGCCTTTCCAAGGAAGAGGTGGAGAAGATGGTCGGCGACGCCGAGTCCCACGCCGATGAGGACAAAAAGAAGAAGGAAGAAATCGAGGCCCACAACCAGCTCGACACCCTCATTTACACCACGGAGAAGACCCTCAAGGAGAACCGCGAGAAGATCAAGGATGAGGATGCCGCGTCCGTCGATGAGGCCGTCAAGAAGGCCAAGGAAGACCTCGAGAGCGGCGACGTGGAGCGCATTCGCCAGGCCCTGGAGAAGCTCACCCAGGAGTCGCACCGGATCGCCCAGGTGATGTACGAGGCGGCGAAAACCGACACGGGGGGGCAGCCCGGCGGGCAGCAGGAAGCCCCGGGTGGACCGCAGGCGGAGGAGCCCGAAGTGGTCGACGCCGAATTCGAAGAGAAGTAGGATCTTATTTGCTGACGCTCTTCCAGGTGTAGTAGACGCGGTGCAGGGCCGTCATGTTGGTGAGAATCGCCAGCAGCCAGAGGGCCGGCACCATGAAGCCGAAGAAGGATGCCGTTACCAGGAGAATCAGCCGTTCCGGGCGCTCCATGAGGCCCACGTCGCAGCGGCCGATGACGCTCTCGGCCTTGGCCCGGGTGTAGCTCACCATCATCGAGCCCGCAAGGGCGAGAAGGACGAGGAGCAACTCGGGGGAAGAGGCGTAGTAGAGGGCGAGCCCGGTGAAGGTGAACAACTCCGAATAGCGGTCGGCCACGGAGTCGATGAAGGCTCCAAAGGGTGTGACCTCTCCGGAAGCGCGGGCAACCGTGCCGTCGATGGCGTCGCTCATCCCCGCCAGGAGCAGGAAAACCCCTCCCGCCGGAAAGCTTCCCTTCCAGTAGGCGAAGGCCGCGACCACGCTGAAAAGAAGCCCCGTAGCAGTGACATGGGTCGCCGTGACGCCACGGTTGTGAAGCCGGATACTCAGCGGTCGGATAAGGTTGCCGAAGGAACTCTTGTACTTGCGACTGAGCATGTGCTCTGAACCCCCTTCGTTGATCGTGATTGTAGCGTATCCTGTCTTTTCAAACAAGAAGCCAGTATTTGCGCCCGACGCGGCTCGGGAACGCGCAAAGTCCGATTGTTGTTTGACTTTCCCTCTGTGCCGACGGATAATACGGCGTTGCCGTTTCCTCCCCCATAACCATTCGGCCGTTCCGTCGTATGCACAGGGTGGAAATCGGCCCGGATGGCACGAAAGGCCAGGTTAGAATAATGGATATCATCCTGCACAAGATCTCGCTCCTCATGTACGCTTTCGCCACGGTGGGATTTCTCCTCTACCTCGGCCACCAGAAGGAGTTCCTCTCCCGGGCGGGATCCTGGCTGACGGGCATCGGTTTCGTCGTGCAGTCGCTCTTCCTCGTCGTCAGGGGTGTGAAGGCGGGCCACCACCCGATCTCCAACCTCTTCGAGGCCCTCAATTTCTTCGCCTGGTCGATCGTCTGCGCCTACTTCATCCTTCAGTACCGCTTCCGGATCAAGGTCCTCGGCGCCCTCGTGCTTCCCATCGCCATAGTGCTGATGACGATCTCCCTCACCCTCGACACCACCATCGCCCCTCTCATCCCGGCCCTGCAAAGCAACTGGCTTGGCATTCACACGACGCTGGCCTTTCTCGGCAACGCCTTCTTCGTCGTCGCCTTTGCCGGCAGCGTTCTCTATCTCGTCCAGGAGCGGCAGCTCAAGAACAGGCACCTGGGCTCTCTCTTCCACCGTCTCCCCTCTCTGGACGTTCTCGACCGTCTCCAATACCGGAGCCTGACGATCGGTTTTCCCCTCATGACCTTCGGCATCATCACCGGAGCCATCTGGGGCGCCAGCGCCTGGGGGTCCTACTGGAGCTGGGACCCTAAGGAGACCTGGTCGCTCATAACCTGGTTCATTTATGCCGCCCTCCTTCACGCCAGGCTGACCATCGGCTGGAGGGGGAGAAAGGCGGCCTGGTTGTCCATCGTCGGGTTCGGCGCCATTCTCTTCACCTTCCTCGGCGTCAACCTGATCCTCGGGGGTCTGCACTCCTACAACTGATCATGGAAATTCTCGTTCTGGGCCTGAACCACAAGAGCGCCCCTCTTCACATCCGTGAAAAGGTGGCCTTCCCCGAAAACGAGATCGCGGGTCCCCTCCGGGCCGTCAACTCCCTCGACGGGATCAAGGAGAACCTGATCGTCTCCACCTGCAACCGGGTGGAGATCGTCCTTGCCGCCGAGGACAAGGGGGCGGTGGAGGTCCTGAAAGAGTTTCTCGCCGAGCACCACGGCGTCGACCGGGGAGAGCTCGATCCGCACCTTTACCTGCACATCGGCGGCGAGGCGGTGCGCCACCTTTACCGGGTGGCCTCCGGCCTGGACTCTCTCGTTCTCGGCGAGCCCCAGATCCTGGGGCAGGTCAAGGACGCCTTCGAGTACGCCCGGGACGCGGGGACCCTGGGCCTGATCCTCAACCGGCTCCTGAAGAAGACTTTCTCCGTCGCCAAGAGCGTGCGGACCGACACGGGGATCGCCCGCAGCGCCGTCTCCGTGAGCTACGCCGCCGTCGAGCTGGCGAAGAAGATCTTCGGTGAGACGGAAGGGAGGACGGCCATGATCATCGGCGCCGGCGAGATGGGGGAGCTGGCCCTGAAGCATCTCGTCAGCAGCGGGATCAAGGAGGTCTTCGTCGCCAACCGCACCTTCGAAAAGGCCGTCGCCCTGGCGCAGCAGTTCGGAGGGTCCGCCATCAAGTACGAGGACCTTCTCGACCAGCTCCTCATCACGGACATCGTCATCTCCTCCACCGGGGCTCCCCACGTCATTATTCACGCCGACGACATCCGCAAGCTCATGGGCCGGCGCAAGTACCAGCCGATGTTCTTCATCGACATAGCCGTTCCCCGCGACATCGACGCCGCCGTCAACGACATCGACAACGCCTACCTCTACAACGTGGACGATCTGCAGGCAGTGGTCGCCGACAACGTCAAGGGGCGCGAGAAGGAGGCCGAAAAGGCCGAAGCCATGGTAGGCAAGGAGGTCGCCACCTTCCAGAAGTGGGTGAGCTCCCTCCAGGTGGTGCCGACCATCGTCGCCCTGCGCGGGAAGATGGAGCGGATCCGCGCCGCCGAGACCGAAAAGGCCCTCGGCAGGCTTCCCCATCTCTCGGACAAGGACAGACAGCAGGTGAAAGCCCTGACCACCGCCATCGTCAACAAGATCCTGCACCGTCCCCAGGCGGTCCTGAAAGAGGCGTCCCACACGGAGGACGCCGGGCTCTACCTGGAGGTGACGCGCAAGATGTTCGACCTGCCGGACACGCCGGAGGAAGGAGCGGAGAACAACGGGAATGAGCGCACACAGAAAGACTGAGGTACGGATAGCAACCCGGGGGAGCATGCTCGCCCTCTGGCAGGCCAATCACGTCAAGGCGGGCCTGGAAAAGGCCAACCCGGGGCTCGAGGTGAAGCTGCTCGTTCTCAAGACGAAGGGCGACAAGATCCTCGACGTGCCCCTCGCCAAGGTGGGGGGCAAGGGTCTTTTCGTGAAGGAGATCGAGGAGGCCCTCCTCGACGGCCGGGCCGACCTGGCCGTTCACAGCATGAAGGACGTGCCGACGGAGCTGCCGCCCGAACTGGAGCTGGCCGCCACGGACGTGAGGGAAGACGTCCGGGACGCCCTTTTCGCGCGGGAGGCGGCGAGCCTCGACGATCTGCCCAAGGGAGCGAAGATCGGGACCAGCAGCCTGAGGCGGCAGGCCCAGCTTCTTCACCGTCGACCGGACTTCGAGATCCTTCCCATCAGGGGCAACGTCGACACGCGGCTGCGCAAGCTCCACGACGAGCATCTCGACGCCGTGGTCCTCGCCGCCGCGGGAGTCAGGCGGCTCGGCTTCGCCGACCGCGTCACGGAGTACCTTCCTGTCAGCATCAGCCTCCCCGCCACCTGCCAGGGATCGCTGGGGATCGAGATACGCCGGGACGACGATGAGACCCGGCGGCTCATCGGGATTTTCCACCACCACCCGACGCACATAGCCGTCACCGCCGAGCGGGCCTTCCTCAAGACCCTCGAGGGCGGTTGCCAGGTCCCGATCGCGGGTCTCGCAATCGTCGAGGGCGGAAAAGTGAGCATGGACGGCCTCGTGGGCAGCGTCGACGGGACCCGTCTCATCCGGGAGCGGATGGAAGGGCCCGAGGAGGACGCGGAGAAGATCGGCATCGATCTGGCGGGGCTCATCCTCGAAAAGGGCGGCAGGGAGATCCTGCGCGAAGTCTACGAAGCGGAAGAGGGGTCCGCGGGAGGCTGAGACGGAAAGTGGGGGCCTTGGAAGGAAAGACAATTGTCGTCACCCGGGCGAAGCACCAGGCCGGTGAGTTCATGCGTCTGCTGGAAGAGCGTGGGGCGTCGGCCGTGGCCATTCCCACCATAGACATCGTG
>JAUWCW010000248.1 GCA_030609125.1 Candidatus Rokuibacteriota bacterium | reverse complement strand
TCCACGCTGAACCTTCTCGCCACGGACGAGAGGAACGTGACCACCGTGGAAGACCCGATCGAGATGATCCACGAGTCCTTCAACCAGGTGGGGGTGCAGCCCCAGATCGGCCTGACCTTCGACCAGGCCCTGCGGCACCTGCTGCGTCAGGACCCGGACGTCATCATGGTGGGGGAGATCCGCGACGAAGAGACCGCCTCCAATGCCATTCAGGCCGCCCTGACGGGGCACCTCGTTCTCTCCACGCTGCACACCAACGACGCTCCCACGGCGGTGACCAGGCTGGTGGACATGGGGGTGCCGCACTTTCTCGTCGGCACCACCCTGCTCGCGGTGGTGGCCCAGCGGCTCGTGCGGCGCATCTGCAACCGCTGCATCGAAGAATACACTCCGTCGCAGGAGGAACTCTCCGCCCTCTCCATCAGACCCCGCGAGGAAGGCATGAAACTGAAAAGGGGAAAGGGCTGCTCACACTGCCGCTTCACCGGCTACTACGGCAGAACGGCCATCTTCGAGCTGATGCAGGTGAGCCCGAAGATCCGCGCCCTCATTCACGGCCGCGCCACACAGGACGAACTGCTGGCGGCGGCCCGCGGGGAGAAGATGCGGACCTTGAGGGAGTCGGGGCTGGACAAGGTATCCCAGGGGCTCACGACGATCGAGGAAGTCCTGCGCGTCACCATGCGCGACCTGGCCTGATCGACGTTCTCACGTGGCCCTCTTCCGCCCTGACTGCGTTATGCCGGCCTCCGCTTGTGCGGTCCGCCTCAGGCGGACCTCCGCGTTCAGCCGCAGAGCGCGTCGGCCCTGGCCTTGAGAGCTTTCGCCCTCTGGGGGCTCAGATCGAGCCTGCGCCGCAGGGTGCCGATGTCCAGGGAGAGCAGGTCCCTGAGAAGAAGGATTTTTTCCTTGATCAGCTTCTCCACCAGGCCGGCCTGGATACCGTAGACCATCGTTACCGGGTAGAGCTTCTTCTCCTCGATCATCGTCTCCAGCCCCCGGCCTTCCGGGTAGCGCCAGCTGAGAATATTGAGGCCGGTGCACCGGGCGTAGTCGAGGGCGTCCGCGGTGCACCTCGTGTTCGTCACCACCCACCCGGAGTACTTTTTTCCCTGGTGCTGTTTCCTGAGGGTCGGTTCCAGGTCACGGACGCGGGAGTGAACGTAGAGAGCCACCTTGACGTCCGTCGTCGTGCCCTTGCGGTTGTGGTACTTGCACTCCATGACGGAGACCTCGCTGCCGCTGACGGCGAGCACATCCACCTCGTGCGAGGCGCACCGGCCCTCGAGCGTCACGCCCACACTGGTCTTGTAGCCGTAGTTCTCGAGGATGTCCCCGATGTACTGCTCGAAGGGATACCCCGTGGGGCCGAGTCGGAAGAGGGCTCTTTTCAGGGTGTAGCGCAGGCTGCACGTGCGGCTGCGCTTTCTCAGGCGGGCGTGAGCCAGGCGGTATATCTTTCTCGTCGAGGTCTCCGACTCCAGCTCGTCACGGACTTCCTGGATGAGCAGGTCCGCCGCCTCTTCCGTCGCCCCCGCTCGAAGGAGTGAGCGGCGGAGCTTGCCGGTGTTGAAGTCCTCCACCGTGCCGCTGGACTTGCGGACCCGTATCTTCCTGCGTCTGGCCATGTCGCGGCTACTTCTTCTTCCTCTTCCTGTTCCGCGGGTCGCACTTGGGGTCCCGCTTGGAGGAGAGAACGCGGAGCCAGTTTCTCAGCTGGGTGAAGATCAAGAACTCGTCGTGGACCCGCCGCTGGCCGCTGCGGGCCCAGTAATCCCTCTTTTTCGGGTGATCGAGCATGGCCTGCAGGGCGGTGGCGATCTCTCCCGGGTCCTGGGAGTCGCGGATGAGGCGCCCGTCGATCTCGTCGCGGATCTGCACCCGCAGGCCGCAGGCCTGGCTGCCGAGGATGGCGGTGCGCTTCCACATTGCCTCCGACGCCGTCAGGCCGAATCCCTCCCGGAGGGAATTCTGGACCACGATGGTCGAGCAGCGCTGAAGGGCGTTGACCATGAGGGCGTTTTCCTTGCGGGAGTCCATGGGCAGGGTGAGAAGGATCACGTGCTTCTGCATCTCCGGGTCAAGAGCGCGCCAGGCGTCGACCAGGTCCTGGAGTACACCTTTGCCTTCCGGATCGTCCTGGATCGACGCCGGGTCGGGCCCGGCGAGAACGAGCCGAACGATGTCGAGCCGGCGCCGGTTGCGCTCGGACATCTCCCCTGCGGGCGCCGCACCGTCCCGCTTCATTTTGACGAAACCGTCCAGGAGGGGGCGGAAGCCCTTGAGGTGGTCCCAACGGGAGATCTGGGTGACGATGGGGCGGTACATGAGGCCCGCCTCGTCGGGGATGACCGCCGGCTGGAACGTGCCGTCCGGCTGCAGCCGCAGGGCGGGTTTGTTGAAAAAGGGGGTGGCCACGGGGTGGTGGTCGATGGCCAGGTGGGAGTTGCAGAGGATGCCCACCAGCTTGTGTACCGGAAGCTCGCGGTTCTTGTGGCTCAGCGGATCGAGGGCGGGGTGGATGATGGAGGCGCACCCGGCAAGGTAGTCGGGAATGTACTCGGCGGTGGAGAAGATGGCGTGGTTAAACTGAACGGCGTGGGGCCGCAGAAAGCTCCAGGCGGCGCGGGTGGCCGGGGTGTGGGTGTCCAGGCCGATGTGGCAGCGCCAGATGGCTCTCATGCCTGTCTCGGCGGAGATGGCGGCTCCCATGCCGAGGGGCTGGGGGTCGTGGATGACAAGAATGTCGTCGGGCTTGAGACGGCCCCGGAAGAGGGCGGCGTTCTCGCGGCTCACCGTCTCGTACAGCTCCCGCTCCTCGTTCGACAGCCCCGGCTCCCCGTGGCCGTGGATGAGGTTGTGGAGCTTCTTGGTGAGAGGGAAGAACTCCTGGCGCTCAGTGCCCATCACGACCCACTCTGTCTTCACTCCCAGCTCCCTGAGGAGGGAGACCATCATGGGCAGCATCTCGGCCACACCTCCGCCTTTGGCGGTGGAGTTGACCATCCAGACGGTTCGCCCCTTGAGGGCCGGGACAAGGTGCTTGGCTTCGGTGCGCAGGTCCTGAACGGTGCCTGCCAGGTGAGCGATGGAGGAGTAATCGTCGAGGGTCCTGTTCTGCTCGATATCGACCAGTTCTATCATGGAGCCGGCTGTCCTTTCTCTGAGCCCGCGTTGCCCTCGGCCGGATGGATCCCCGACCCTTTCTTTCCCTTTTACTGGCAACTGGTTTTACGCAAAAGAAAAATGCTTGTCAACGAAATCTCCTCACTCGCGCGCCTGCGCCTCCTGGAGGAACTGCTCTACCCGGGAAGGATTTCTCTTTGCCCGGCATCGTGGCCGGGGTAGTCTTTCAGATCCGGGATGCCCGCCCGCCCGCCCAACTCGAGGCTCACCCGCGATGCCGCCCAGGCGCCGAAATCGAGGGAGCGCTCCGTTGTCCATCCCGCCAGGAGACCGTGTACGAAGCCGGCGTGGAAGATGTCGCCGCACCCCGTGGTGTCCACTGCCGCCGCCGGGTGGGCGGGCCGTTCGATCCACGTATTCCCGTTGCGGGCTACGTATCCCCTCTCTCCGAGCGTGACACCCGCCAGTGACGGTCCCAGTTCGGCGATGCGCCTGCAGGCCTTCCTCGGATTCTCCTCTTCGATGAGCGCTCGGGCGAAGCTCTCAGAGGCGATGAAGAAATCGCTCAGCGCTGCCAGCTCGAGCATGCCGTCCCTCAGGGAACCGGCGTCGACGACGACGGGGACCCCGGCGCGCTTCGCCTCCCTGGCTGCTGCCAGGGAGGCCTCGGCGAAGAGGCCGTCGGTGAGAAGGGCACCAGCGGACCTGAGGCGGTCGAAGTCGATCTCGCCCGGCGTGAGCGCCGCTCCCGTGGGGCGGCGCCAGAAGATGGTCCGGCGGCCGATGCCCGGC
>JAUWCW010000341.1 GCA_030609125.1 Candidatus Rokuibacteriota bacterium | reverse complement strand
TATGCGGAAGTCAAATCCTTTCTTTAAATAGGCTGGACGTGTTAGATAAATTCTCCTGCCATCGCTCAGGGTTTCTACATTATAGCGGTAATGTGATGCGTCATTGCCTCCACCTAAACCAGGCTCTTCTTTAAGGAACTGAGTTACCACTATCTTGCGCAACTCTACCATTGAAGTGTAGTTGCGAGCTGTAAAATCCATTTCGTGATACATAGCGGTACCGAGAATCAGCCGGTCGTTTTCCGGCAGCCGTGAAATTCCAGCAACCGCGAGATCGAGAGAAATATCCTGGAGCACAAGAGTTTCCTGAAGCAGTTCCCGCAAGAGCGCCATGGCCTCCTTCTTTTTGTCCTGCAGGTTGAAACGCACTTCCTCCCTGACAAGATTCGAGATATGGAGATTCACATAACCCTGCTGCTGGAGTTCATACAGAATATAGCTGCGTGACGTTTCCTTGCCGGAATATGCGATAGAGAAAAGAACGTTGCTATCCAGGAAGACTTTTACTTTTTCCATCCGGCCAGGATTTTCTTTCGCTCATCCTTATCCAGGATATCTTCCCTGGTAATCTCTTTGATCCTTTTGTCGGAAAATTTGCGCAACGCAATCGTGACGGCTGGACGAATAACCAGTCCGTCGTCCTTCACTTCGATGACAACCGGTGATTTAGGCCTGATGCCCAGTCTTTCCCTCACCTCTTTTGGGATCGTGATCTGACCTCTTTCACCAACAATAAGCGTTTCCATCGCAACTTCCTCCTTGGAAGACAATATACATATTTTCAGAATATATGCAATTGGACTGCATGATTGTCAGACTTCCGTCTGCCGTCGGGCCGGATCACCCGTCGGGGAGGATGCGCAGGGTGTGGGCCCGCTCCACCGCCTGGCGGCGGTCGTGGACGTCGAGCTTCTGGTAGATGTTGGCGGTGTGACGCCGCACCGTCTCGGAGGAGATGCTGAGCCGGTCGGCGATCTCCTTGTTTCTCAGGCGCTTTGACAGCAGGGCGAGGATGTCGGCCTCGCGACCCGTCAGGGGGTCGGGGAGGGAATCCTGGCCCGGGGTGGCCACGGCCGGCTTCGGGGTGCCGGCCCCGTCAAAGGCCTCGATGAGCCCCTTCACGTAGTCGCCGCCGCCCTTTTGTTTGCAGAAGCGTTCGAGGAGATCCGCCATGGGATCGCCCAGGTCGAGGAAGGGGCGGACGAAGCCGCCCGGCTCGGCGAGGGCGAGCGCCCTTCCCAGGGATGTCAATGCCGCGCCTTCATCATTCTCGACGTCGTGGAGCAAGACCTCCATGGCCAGCACGTCGATGCGAAGACGGGAGTTGTGGATAGAGGTGAAGAAATCGTCCAGCCGCGAGAGAAAGGTGCGCGCTGCCTGGAAACTCCCCTTCGTCACGGTGGCGAGGTGCCACTTCGCCAGCGTCATCTGCGGCAGGTAGGACCGGTAGGCAACAGTGAATGGGTCGGGAGAGAAGGCCTCCGCCCAATGCGCAACCTCGGCGGTGCGCCCCTGTCGCAGGGCAAGCTCGGCCTGAAAGGCCCTAGCCGTCAGCAGCAGGGAGGAATTCCCCGTCGCCAGGGCATGCCTGAGAACCGTCTCGAGGTCCTCTCGCGCCTCTCCCGGGCGGCCCATGGCCTGATGGGTCAGGGCCAGGGTGAAGGCACTGAAGGCAAGATTGTGGGTATTGACGATGTAGGGGCCTGCAACCACTGGTTTGAGGTTATGTTCCGCCGCCGCTAGGTCGTTCTGTTCGTAGTGACAGACGCCGAGAAAATAATAGCCGTGGGCTATGCATTCAGCAAAGTTGAACTCCTTGCCGAATTCCAGGCTCCTCTGAGCCGCATCGATGGTGCCCGCGAGGTCGGCGGCTATATGGTTCATGAAACAGGGCGTGAGAAGCACCCGGGCCTGGTAGGTGGTGTGAAGGAGGTCTTTCTCCCCCAGGGCCTGGTAGACAAGTGCGTGCGCGCTCTTCAGATCACCGGTCATCTGGTGCGCCAGTGCCTGGAGCATGACGGCAAGGCCCCGTACGCTCACCTGCTCGCGCGGGAGGGTTTCCAGGCCCCGCCGCGTGTACTTCAGGGCTTGTGCCCCGTCCGTCACGTGGTAGAACAACAGGCTCCGCATGACATCGAGCTCGCCCTGCAGGGTCACGGCCGCGGCCGAACCTTCAGGTTTCGCCTCCAGGAGAGCCTCGACGCGGGCCATGACGTCAGCCATCTCCGGCCAGCCAATGAGCAGCCACGCTTCACTCATGAGAAGCTCCGGGCTGCTCTCGACAATGCCGCGGGGAAGCAGGTCCAGCAGTTTCCTCAGGCGGTGCCACTCTTCCCGGTTCATGAGATCGTGACGGTGACGGGCGACGAGACGCCCGGCGGCGGCGAGGTTGTCGCCGGCCAGGGCGTGGTGGAGCGCCTCCTCGATCAGCCCCTTCCCCTCGAACCACTCACCGGCCCGGTCGTGGAGCGCCGCGATCTCGTCGGGTGTGTAGCGGCGCTCGAGGGTGCGCCGCAGGAGGTCCCGAAAGAGGTGGTGATAGCGAACCCACTCGCCCCGCGCGTCGAGGGGGACGCAGAAGAGATTGGACTCCGCCAGCCTCTCCATGAAATCCCCCCCGTCGCACTCCGGCCCACACATGTCCTTGCACTCCGGCGCGCAGAGTACCCGGCACAGGGGAGCGCAGAAACGGTCGAGGATGGAGGTCTTGAGGAGGGCCTCCCGCACCGCCGGCGGCTGGCGGGAGAGGACTTCGGCCACCAGGTAATCCTGTATGTGACGCGTGTCTCCCCGCAACTCGCGCAGGAAAGCATTTACGTCCCCCGCGCGGTCCATGGCCAGCGCCGCCAGGCGCAGACCGCCGGGCCATCCCTCGGTCTTGATCTGAAGCTGCGAGG
>JAUWCW010000008.1 GCA_030609125.1 Candidatus Rokuibacteriota bacterium | reverse complement strand
TGACAGGATAGACGGTGATCCAGTCGCCGACGGGCAGGAACGGCGTTTCGTCGACTGTCCCGCCGAAAAGATACTCCGGCTTCATCCCCTTCACGAGGAGAAGCTCCTCCACCACGTCCAGGGGCCCGTCCTTGCAGGAGTAGGGCTCCTCCAGCGACCCATAGTAGTCTTCCTCGGCCCCGTTGAGGTGGTGCTCCCGGCCGGGATCCCTCCAGTCGAGGATGGAGTCCACCAGGCCGTCTCTTTCCGCCCCGGCCTCCAGCCCGGCTTTCCGAAAGAGTGCGACCAGACCGGGCCGGGCCTGCCGGTTGATATCGATCCTGCCGTCTTCGTCGTCTATGGCGAAGGAGTACGTCCCCTCTCCCAGGGGCACGCCGACGGATTCGGCGGCCACCTCGGGATCGTCCTTGCCGCGGTGAAGGACGAGGCGCCCCTCGTCGTCGCGGCTCAGGCCCGTCAGGTCCTCTCCCAGGGCATCGAGAGCGGCGTGATACGCCGCCAGCGCCAGCCCGTACGACTGCACTTCGCGCATCAGGTGCATGTCGGCTTTCGTCTTCAGGCGGCTGGAGAAGACGATCTCCCCGACTATGACGGCGAGGATCGCCAGGGCCCAGACGGTCAGCACCATGGCGATCCCCGAGTCGCCGCCGCAGGCCGTTCGGAAAAGGGGCGGCTTCTCCATGATCCTCACCTGACCGGATGGGCGAGAAGGGGGATGGTAGCGGTGAAAACCGTTCCCTGGCCGCCCTCCTCCCCCGCGGCGACGAGGGTGACCGTCACCACCCCGGGAAGTTCGCGGCCGTCCGGATCCCACTCTGACGCCTCCTCACCCCGGTCCAGTTCCTCATCCCGGGCAAGGAGAACCACCTTCATGCCGGCGATCTCGGGGAGAATCTCCTCCTTCCGCGGCTCCCCTCCCTCGAAGAACTTTTTGTCCGGCCAGGGATACTCCCTGTAGACAAGGTGCGGACCACCCTCACCCTCCTCGATGGAGTAGGAAACCTGGGAGAGTGACCGCACTCCCGTTGGCAGGAGCGTGACAAAGCGGAGTGACCCCTCGCCGGCGGCGAAGGCCGCAACGGGCTTTCCTGTTTTGAGCGCCTTCGCCGGAACCGCCGACTTGAGCTGCTGGGAGAGGCGGTCGACTGCTATCCTGGCCACCTGGCTCCGTCTGCCGGCGGCGAAACCGCTTGTCCAGGAGACGAAGGCGGTGCCGAGAAAACCGTAGACGATGGCGCCGGCCATGGAAAGAAGGGTGAGGGCCAGCAGGACCTCGAGGAGCGTGAACCCACGGCGGCCCTTCCCCCCCTGGAGCACGTCGTCCCTCACTTTCCGTCCCCGGCCGGAAAGACCGTGACCACCTCCAGGGACCTGCCGGAAGGCGCCTCGATGACGATGCGGAGGGGGACGCTCGCCCCTTCCTCCTGCTCCTCTCCGGCAAGAGACGGGTCCGGCTCGATCCTCCACCTGTAGTCACCCGCCTCCCCCTCTTCGGCATCCGGCGGGGCCTCCCCCAGCAACAGCAGCCGGTTCAGGGTGTTTCCGGCGACCAGGCTCATCTCCTGCATGGCCGCCGAATCCCGGCGCACACGCAGGCCGAGGGCGAGGCCCTGCATGATGACGGCCAGCCCGATGCCGAGGATGGCGATGGAGAAGAGGACTTCCAGAAGGGTCAGGCCCGCCTCATCGCAAGCGCCTCCCCCGGTGGTGAGACTCCCTGTACGGCGAGACTTCATGTGCTTGACCCGCCCCCGTCGATGGCCGGACAATCCGGCTCCGCCCCAGTCAGCAGATGTTCTCGCGGACGAGGTACTCGGCGATCTGGACGGCGTTGGTCGCCGCCCCCTTCCGGATGTTGTCCGCAACGATCCACAGGTTGAGACCCTTCGGGTGCGAGATGTCCTCCCTTATCCTGCCGACAAGCGTGTCGTCCTGGCCGGCGGCGTCCATCTGCATCGGGTAGACATTGGCGGAAGGGTCGTCCTTGACCCGCACACCGGGAGCGTCCTGGAGAATCCGGCGCGCCTCGTCGGCGGTGAGTTTCTCCTCCGTCTCGATGGTCACCGCCTCGGCGTGCCCGTAGAAGACCGGCACCCTGACGGCGGTGGCGGTGACGGCGATGGAGTCGTCTCCGAGAATCTTCCGCGTCTCCTCAACCATCTTCATCTCTTCCCTGGTGTACCCGTTCTCCTGGAAAACGTCGATGTGAGGAATGCAGTTGAAGGCTATCCGGTGCTGAAGGGCTTTGACCTCGGCGTCCTCGCCGCTGAGCAGGTCCTTGGTCTGTTTGAAGAGCTCGTCCATGGCCTTCTGTCCGGCCCCGGAGGTCGCCTGGTAGGTGGAGACGACGATCCGGCGAATCCGTGCCCTGTCGTGCAGAGGCTTGAGGGCGACCACCATCTGGATGGTGGAGCAGTTCGGGTTGGCGATGATGCCCTTGTGTCCCCGTATGGCGTCGGGATTGACTTCGGGGACGACCAGCGGGATCCCGGGCTCCATGCGGAACGCGCTGGTGTTGTCCACGGCGATTGCCCCGGCTTTCACGGCGGCGGGCACGAACTGCCTGCTGACAGATCCCCCGGCTGAAAAGAGGGCGATCTGGACACCTTCGAAGGAGGTCTCCTCGAGAAGCCGGACGGATTTTTCCCTGCCCCTGAACGGCAGCGTCTTTCCGACGCTGCGCTCGGAAGCGAGGAGCCGTATTTCTGCGACAGGGAAGTCCCTCTGCCCCAGGACCTTGAGCATCTCCTGACCGACGGCGCCGGTGGCGCCGACCACCGCAACAGTTAATCCTTTTATTTCACTCATAACAGCTATCTCTCTGTTTTAACTTCTTTCTGAAGCCATGGAATAAGCCCACCCTCCCGTACAAGATCCATCATGAAGACGGGGATGGGGGCAAACCGGAAAGTCTCGCCGCCCTCGCCCCTGCGGACCACGCCCTCCTCGAGTACGATCTCCACCGTGTCACCTTCGGCGATGGCAGCGGCGGCCTCGGGGGCCTCGACGACGGGAAGGCCGATATTGAAGGCGTTCCGGTAGAATATACGCGCGAAGCTCACGGCGATTACCGCCGCGACGCCGCAGCCCTTGATGGCGATGGGGGCGTGTTCGCGGGACGAACCGCAGCCGAAGTTCCTGCCCGCCACGATGATGTCCCCCGGGGCGACCTCTCCGGCCCACTCGGGCCTCACCGGCTCGAGGCAGTGCCTGGCCAGCTCCTCCGTATCCGTCGTGTTCAGGTATCGGGCGGGGATGATGAGGTCCGTGTCGACATCGTCCCCGAACTTCCAGGCCTTCCCCTTGAGTGTCATCACTGCCCTCCCCTCCCGTTCAGCTCCGCCGGGGAGGCGATTCTCCCCAGAACTGCGGAAGCGGCGGTAACGGCCGGATTGGCGAGGTAGACCTTGCTCCCCGTGTGTCCCATCCGGCCGATGAAATTCCTGTTCGATGTGGCCACGGCGGTCTCCCCCTCGGCGAGGACACCCATGTGCCCGCCCAGGCAGGGTCCGCACGTCGGCGTGCTGACGGCCCCGCCGGCCTCGACGAAGACCTCCAGGAGCCCTTCCCGCATCGCCTGGGCGTAGACCGCCTGGGTGGCGGGGATGACGATCAGCCTCACCGCGGGATCGACCTCCCTCCCTTTGAGCACCGCCGCCGCCTCTCTCAGGTCGGTGAGGCGGCCGTTGGTGCAGGAACCGATAAAGGCCTGATCGATCTTCACCTCCCCCACGTCGCTCACACCGGCAACGTTGTCCGGCGAGTGGGGCCTGGCAACCTGGGGTTCCAGGCCGGAGACGTCGATCTCAAGGCTCTCCACGTAGTTCGCGTCGTCGTCGCTTCGATGCATCACGTAGGCGGTCTCGGTCCGCCCCCTGAGATAGTCTTCCACAAGAGCGTCGGCTTCGATAATGCCGTTCTTCGCACCCCCCTCCACGGCCATGTTGCACATGGAGAGCCGGCCGTCCAGGCCGAGGCCTCTTATGGCATCGCCGGTGAATTCCATGGCGCGGTACCGCGCCCCGTCGACGCCGATCTTCCCAAGAATGTGGAGGATTATGTCTTTGCCGCCCACCCACCGCGGCATCCGCCCCGTGACGGTGAACTTCATCGACTCCGGAACTTTCAGCCACGTCCACCCGGTGATCCAGGCGGCGGCCAGGTCGGTGCTGCCCATCCCGGTGGAGAAGGCGCCCATGGCGCCGTAGGTGCAGGTGTGGGAATCGGCGCCGATGATGACCATCCCGGGCCGCACCAGCCCCTCTTCCGGCAGCAGGGCGTGCTCGACGCCCATGCGGCCTATCTCGTAGTAGTGGGCGATGCCCATGGCGCGGGCGAAATCCCGCATCTGCTTGCACTGTTCGGCGGACATGATGTCTTTGTTGGGGGCGAAGTGATCCGGGACGAGAACTACCTTGTCGGGGTCGAAGACCTTCTTCGCCCCCCCCCTTTTAAACTCCCTGATGGCCAGCGGTGCGGTTATGTCGTTGGCCAGCGCCAGATCCACCGGAACCCGCACGATTTCACCCGGCACAACGGCGTCCCTGCCGGCGTGGGCCGCCAGGATTTTCTCCGTGATCGTCATTGCCATGCCCTGTCTCCTCGAACAAAAAAGCCCCACCGACCTATCCGGGGAGCCAAAATAACCATCCGCGCCTTTCGAGTCGGGCGCATTATAGCAACTATCAAGGGATCAGGTCTACTTTCTTCCCGCTGCGTGCCCTGGGATCCGCCGCAAGAACAACCTGCTTTCCGGCACTGGCGCCGGCCGGAATCTCACGGCTCTTTACAGGGATGAGCGCATTAGGTAAAGTCTGGTGTTTCCGAAAGGGTAGCGATGACAGACAAAAAAACCTTCTACGTCACGACGCCGATCTACTACGTGAACGACGTTCCCCACCTGGGGCACGCCTACACGACGGTCGTCGCCGACTGCCTCTCGCGCTTTCACCGTCTCCGGGGTGAGGAGGTCTTCTTTCTCACCGGCACCGACGAGCACGGCCAGAAGGTGGAACAGGCCGCGGCGGCCGCCGGCATCTCACCCCAGGACCACTGCGACCGGATGGTTCACCGCTTCCAGGACCTGTGGCGTCAGCTCGACACCTCCCACGACGACTTCATCCGCACCACCCAGGAGCGCCACATCAGGGTCGTCCAGGCGATCCTGACAGATCTGCATGACCGCGGCGAGATCTACAAGGATTCCTACCAGGGCTGGTACTGCGTCCCCGATGAGCGCTTCTGGACGGAGAAGGACATCGAAGGAGGCAACTGCCCCGACTGCGGCCGTCCCGTGGTGGAGATCACGGAGGAGAACTACTTCTTCCGCATGGGCAAGTACCGGCAGTGGCTGGTGGACTACATCACGGAGAACCCCGACTTTGTCCGGCCCCAGACCCGCCGCAACGAAATCCTCGGCTTTCTCAGGAAAGACCTGGGAGACCTGTGCATCTCCCGGCCGAAGGAACGCCTCTCCTGGGGGGTGGAGATCCCCTTCGACACGGACTTCGTCACGTACGTCTGGTTCGACGCCCTGACGAACTACATCACGGCCCCGGGCTACCTCGTCGACGAGAAGCGCTTCACCCGCACCTGGGAGGGCGCCCACCACCTCATCGGCAAGGACATCCTGACCACCCACGCCGTCTACTGGCCTATCATGCTTCACGCCCTCGGCCTGCCGCAGCCGAAAACGATCTTCGCCCACGGCTGGTGGACCATCGAGGGCAGGAAGATGTCAAAGTCTCTCGGAAACGTCGTCGATCCCGGCCGGCTCGCCGAGGAGTACGGCATAGACGCGATCCGCTACTTTCTCATGCGCGAAGTCCCCTTCGGGCTCGACGGAGACTTTTCGAAAAGGGCTCTCATCGGCAGGATCAACAACGACCTCGCCAACGATCTCGGCAACGTCTTCTCAAGAATCCTGGCCATGACGAAGAAATACTTCGACGGCTTTGTGCCCCCTTCCGGGAGCGGCGAGAGCCCCCTGGCGGCGCAGGGGGCCGCCGCCTGGGAGGAAGTCGGCAAGGCGGCGGAGAAGATCGCCCCCCACCTTGCCCTCGCGGCCATATGGGAGTTCATCGGCCGCATCAACAAGTTCCTGGACGACGAGAAGCCCTGGATCCTCGCCAGGGACCCTGAGCAGAGGGACCGTCTGGCCCGCTGCCTTCGCGAGGGGCTGGAGGCCCTGCGGTTCACCGCCATCCTCCTGGCGGCCTTCATGCCCCACACCGCCGCCCGGATGTGGGCCGACCTGGGCCTGGACGGCGGGCCCTCGCTGCGCGGGACGGTCCCCGGGTGGAACGGCCTGCCCGAGGGGGGCAGGACCACCCTCTCGGGACCGCTCTTTCCGCGGATCGAGGAGAAGGACTGACCGGCGCCCCCGGCTCCGCGCTGTCCTTTCCGGAGAGACCCATGCTCATCGACACCCACGCTCACCTGGACATGAAGCAGTTCGCCCCGGACCTGAAGGACGTGCTTCGCCGGGCGCGGGAGGCCGGCGTGGGGCACATCATCAGCGTCTCCATCGACGATGATTCCTTTCTGCGCAACAGGGAGATCGCCGGCCGCAACGAGAACGTCTCTATCAGCGCCGGCATCCACCCGCACGATGCCGGCGTCTTCACCGAAGCATCGTGGAGGGTGATCTCCGAGGGCGCCGCCGATCCGGAGGTCGTTGCCGTCGGCGAGACAGGCCTCGACTTTTTCAGGGACTATGCGCCTCACGACAGACAGCTGGAGCTCTTTCTGCGCCACCTGGAACTCGCCCGCCGCGTCGGCAAACCGCTCATCATCCACTCCCGCAGCGCCGAGGAGGAGACCCTCGACATCCTGCAGCGCGAGAAGGCCTCTGAAGTCGGCGGCGTCATGCACTGCTACTCCGGATCGATCGAGACCGCCCGGAGGGCAATCGGCATGGGCTTTCTCATTTCCATTGCCGGACCGCTGACCTACCCCAATTCGAAGCTCCCGGACGTTGTCCGCGCCATACCGGTGGAAGCCCTCGTCGTCGAAACCGACGCTCCCTATCTCGCGCCCCAGGCCTTCCGCGGTAAGCGCAACGAACCGGCCTACGTGGCGGAAACGGCGAGGGCCGTGGCGGAACTGAAGGGCCTGTCGGAGGACGACGTCCAACGCATCACGACCTTCAACGCCCGGTCCCTCTTCGGCCTTTTCCGGGGGGACGATGCGGGGCAAATCGCCTACCCCATCCGCGACTCACTCTACATCAACGTCACCAACCGCTGCTCGAACCGCTGCGTCTTCTGCGGCCGCGAGAAGAGGCCCGTTGTCAAGGGACACAATCTGCGTCTCGAAGGTGAACCGACGGCCCTGGAGATTCTCGACGCTGTCGGCGACGTCGGCCCGTACCGGGAAATCGTTTTTTGCGGATACGGCGAGCCCCTCCTGCGGTGGGACGTCGTGAGGGCGGCGGCAGCGGCCCTCAAGGAGCGGGGCGCGAGGATCCGCATCAACACCAACGGCCAGTCGAAGCTCTTTCTCGGCCGGGACGTTCTTCCCGAAATGAAGGGGATCGTCGACGCCCTCTCGGTGAGCCTCAACGCCTCCGGCCCCGGCGAGTATCTTCGCCTCTGCCGGCCCGAGGGCGGAGAGAGCGCCTTCACTGCCGTGAAGGAGTTCATCAGCGAGGCCCGCCGCTACGTCCCGGAGGTGATCGCCACGGCTGTTGCCGCGCCGGGGGTCGACATCGAAGCCTGCCGCCGCATCGCCACGGACGAGCTTGGCGTCGGCTTTCGCGCCCGGGCCTACAACAACGTGGGCTGAGACAATGGTATCCGGCGCCATATATCTCTGGAACTTCCCGGAGCTTTTCAGTATGATAGTGTTGGTCTAAGTACCTGCAGAACGTGGCGCTCCATCAATTCCAATTTGAGAGTCGGGAGGCACACATGATTAAACTGAAGAAGATCCTTTTTCCTACCGATTTTTCGGAAACATCCGAGGAAGCCGCCAGGTACGCGATTTCCTTTGCCAGGGAGTTCAAGGCCAAGGCGTACGTCCTCCACGTCGTGAGCGAGAAAATTTTCACGGAGGGGTACAACCTGCCCAGGGTAATCTCCCGCGAATCCCTGGAGAAGGAGATGGCCGACGAGGCAAGAAAGCGCCTGAAGACAGTCGTCCGTTCGGAAGACGCGGAAGGCCTGGACTGGGAGCCCGTCATCAGGCAGGGAGAGCCTTTTCTCGAAATCATCCGCTTTGCGAAGGAGGAGGACATAGACCTCATCGTCATCGGCACCCACGGCCGCTCCGGCTTCGAGCACATCATTTTCGGCAGCACGGCGGAAAAAGTCGTCCGCAAGGCCCCCTGCCCCGTCCTTTCGGTCCAGTCGGAGCAGCGGGAGTTTGTCATGCCCTGAGTTCTCGGCACGATGCACCATTTACCACGAACGGAGGAAGCAATGGCAGTAATCAATTTCAGCGGTGTGAAGGAAAAAGTGGTCATCCGGAAAGAGTTTCCCATGACCCGCGCCCGCAGGGTGTTGAAGAAGGAAACAATAGCCATAATCGGTTACGGCGTCCAGGGGCCCGCGCAGGCGCTGAACCTCAAGGACAATGGTTTCAACGTCATTATCGGGCAGGCCAAGGCCTTTCGGAATGACTGGGACCGGGCCAGGAAAGACGGCTGGGTCCCCGGCAAGACCCTTTTCGACGTGGAAGAGGCGGCCCGGCGAGGGACGATTGTCCAGTTTCTCGTCACCGACGCGGCCCAGCGAATTCTCTGGCCGAAGCTCAAAAAGTGTCTCGACCCCGGCGACGCCCTCTACTTCTCTCACGGCTTCTCCATCGTCTACAAGGACCAGACCGGGGTCATTCCCCCCGAGGGAGTGGACGTCATCATGGTCGCCCCGAAGGGTTCCGGTACCTCGGTGCGGCGCAATTTCCTCTCCGGCGCCGGCATCAACTCCAGCTACGCCGTCTTCCAGGACGCCACGGGGAGGGCGGAAGAGCGCTGCCTTGCCCTGGGCATCGGAATCGGGTCGGGGTACCTTTTCCCGACGACCTTCCAGAACGAAGTCTACAGCGACCTGACGGGCGAGCGGGGTGTTCTGATGGGCGCCCTGGCGGGCATCATGGAAGCCCAGTACGACGTGCTCAGAAAGAACGGGCACTCTCCCAGCGAGGCCTTCAACGAGACCGTGGAGGAACTGACCCAGAGCCTCATCCGGCTCGTGGACGAGAACGGCATGGACTGGATGTATTCCAACTGCTCCGCCACGGCCCAGCGGGGGGCGCTGGACTGGAAGCCGAAATTCAAGAAGGCCACGCTGCCCGTGTTCAAGGAGCTCTACAAATCGGTCAAGTCGGGAAAAGAGACGCGACGGGTCATCCGCTCCGTCGGCAAGAGCAATTACAGGGACGTCCTCGGCAAGGAGCTGGCCGTCATGGGCAACTCCGAGATGTGGCAGACCGGTGCAGCGGTTCGCAAGCTTCGCCCGAAGGAAAAGGCCAGGGCCGTCACCAGGAAGACCAGGGGCGTAGCCGGCAGGAAAGCAAACTAGACGGCTTCCGGATGCCGTCTCCTAAAAAGAGCAGCCCCTCGGGGGCGGTTCTGGGGATCGAAACCGCCACTCCCCGCGGGAGCGTTGCTCTCTGCTCCAACGGAGCCCTCCTGGGCGAGTTGTCGCTCACCAATCCCCGCTCCCACTCCGAAAGGCTCCTGCCCTCGGTTGAGACGCTCCTGAAGGCGGCATCCCTTACGGTACAGGACCTGACGGCGGTGAGCGTCTCCGTCGGTCCGGGCTCCTTCACGGGCCTGCGTATCGGGGTCGCCGCCGCCAAAGGGCTCGCCTTCTCTCTCGGCGTGCCCCTCTTCGGCATCCCCACCCTGGAGGTCCTGGCGGCCAACGCCTCACCCGGCAGGGGACTGACTTGTGCGGTCATCGATGCCAGGCGGGGGGAGGTCTTCGCCGCCCTCTTCCGCGCCTCCGGCACGAAACCCGTCAGGGTGCGACGGGAGCAGATCATGACACCGGCGGAGCTGGCGGCGTCTCTCCCGCCTGAAACGCTCGTCCTCGGAGATCTTCCCGCGGAGCTCACGGATCTTCTGCCGAGCCGCGGGAAGCGGAGAGTCTCCCTGGCGCCGGTCCACCAGAACGCCCCGAGGGCCGCGGTGGTCGCCCTGAGGGGGGAGGCCTCTCTCGCGGAAGGGCGCCCCTCCGAGACGCAGACCCTGGTCCCGCTCTACCTCCGCCCCTCCGACGCCGAAGCCAATGTGAAACGCAAGGCGAAAAGATCGAGGGAGAGACGGCGGGCAGAAGAGAACAAGAAAAAAGCGTGTTAAATTCCGGTCTTCAACGCAGACTGCCCCTCCCGGCCGGCATTGACAGAGAACTCCTTTTCAATTAGCATGCGCCACAGAACAGATCTTCCAGGAGGTGACGATGGACAAGGAGAATCCAACCGTCCAACTGTTCCTCAAAGAGAACGTAGAGTTTCAGAAACTCTACGAGGAGCATTTGAAATACGAGAGACAACTCGAGGAGCTCGACAAGGTCCATTATCTGACCCCGGAACAGGAGCTGCAGCGCAAAACGATCCAGAAGCTCAAGCTCAGCGGGAAAGATCAGATGTCCCGCATGGTCCGCCAGGCCCGGCCGGAATAGGCGGCCCGGCAACGCACTGGAACTCTTGAAGGTCTCTTTTTTGACAACCACACCCGAAGGCAGGGGAAATGAAAAAATCCGGCGCTGAAATACTCATTGAAAGTCTGGTTCGCGAGAAGGTAAAGGATATCTTCGGCTACCCCGGCGGAGTGGTCCTTGATATCTTCGACCGCCTTTTCGACAGCAACATCAGACTGATCTTCGTCCGTCACGAGCAGGGGGGCGTCCACGCCGCCGACGGCTACGCCCGCGCTTCGGGCAAACCCGGCGTCGCCCTGGTCACCTCCGGTCCGGGCGCGACGAACACCGTCACCGGGATCGCAACGGCCTACATGGACTCCATTCCCCTGGTGGTCCTCACCGGCCAGGTGCCGACGGGAATGATCGGCAACGACGCCTTTCAGGAGGCCGACATCATCGGCATCACCCGCCCCTGCACCAAGCACAGCTACCTGGTGCGGGACGTGAAGGACCTGGCCAGGACGATAAAGGAGGCCTTCTACGTGGCCACCACGGGGCGTCCGGGGCCGGTGGTGATCGACCTGCCGAAAGATATGCTCCAGTCCAGAACCGAGCCGCACTACCCGGAAAAAGCCCACATCCCGAGCTACAACCCCACCTACAAGGGGCACATAAAACAGATCCGCCGGGCCGCCTCCATGATCGCCAAGGCGGAGCGCCCCGTCATCCTCATCGGCGGGGGAGTCATCGCCTCCAACGCCGCTGCCGAGGTGCAGAAGCTGGCCACCCACACCCAGACTCCCGTCGCCTCAACTCTCATGGGCCTGGGAGGATTCCCCGGCACGCACCCGCTCTTTCTCGGCATGCTCGGCATGCACGGAACCTACAGGGCCAACATGGCCGTTTCCGACACGGACCTGATCGTCGCCCTGGGGGCCCGTTTCGACGACCGGGTGACGGGCAAGCTCGACGAGTTCGCTCCCGGGGCGAAGATCCTGCAGGTCGACATCGACCCCACTTCCATTTCGAAGAACGTTCACGCCCACCTCCCCGTGGTGGGCGACGTGAAAAACGTCCTCAGGGATCTTCTTCCCCACCTGAAGGAGATCAAAACCGGCTGGAAATCCCGGCACACACCCTGGCTGAACCAGATCAGGGAGTGGCAGGAAACCTACCCGCTGGCCTACAAACAGGGCAAACGGGAGATCAAGCCCCAGTTCGTCATCGAGAAGATCAACGAGATCACCGGCGGGGACTGCATCATCAGCACCGAGGTGGGCCAGAACCAGATGTGGGCGGCCCAGTACTTCAAGTACACCAAGCCGAGGACGCTCCTCACCTCCGGGGGCCTGGGAACCATGGGCTACGGCTTTCCCGCCGCCATCGGCGCCCAGGTGGCTTTCCCGGACAAGCTCGTCATCGACATCGCCGGCGACGGAAGCATCCAGATGAATATCCAGGAGATGATGACCGCCGTTCAGTACCGGCTTCCGGTGAAGATCGCCATACTCAACAACCAGTTCCTCGGCATGGTGAGGCAGTGGCAGCAGCTCTTTTACAATAAGCGTTACTCATCGACGTGCCTCACGTGCAGCCCGGATTTCGTCAAGCTCGCAGAGGCCTACGGCGCCGTCGGCCTTCGGGCGACGAAGCCGCACGAAGTGGTGCCCACGCTGGAGAAGGCCTTCTCCCTGCCCCATCCGGTGCTGATGGATTTTCGCGTTTCCCGGGAGGAGAACGTCTACCCCATGGTGCCGGCCGGAGCGTCGATCAAGAACATGCTTCTTGCCTGACAGCGCCGTAACAGCCGGAGCAAGGGATCCCGCGATGACCGCGGAGGGAGGAAAGGACAGAGGATGCGGCACACTATATCGGTTCTGGTAGCCAACAAGTTCGGAGTCCTGTCACGTGTGTCGGGCCTCTTTTCCGGACGCGGGTTCAACATCGACAGCCTGACCGTGGCGGAGACACAGGACCCCTCCGTTTCCCGGATGACCATCGTCACCCGGGGCGACGAGCAGATCATCGAGCAGATCACCAAGCAGCTCAACAAACTGGTCGATGTCATAAAGGTCAGTGACCTCACGGGAGTGAACTTCATCGACCGGGAACTCGTGCTGATCAAAGTCCAGGCGACGGCGGAGAACCGGGCCGAGCTCCTCGGCATCGTGGATATCTTTCGCTGCAAGGTGGTGGATGTCAGCTCCAGGTCATACACCCTGGAGGCAACGGGAGATGCCGGCAAGATTCAGGCTGTCATCGAGATCCTCAGACCCCTGGGCATCAAGGAGCTGGTCCGTACCGGGAAGGTCGCCATCGGCCGAGACGGGCGGACCGGCTGAAACCCTGAAAAAATACCGGTGAAACTCCTTTTCGACAACGATATCGGTGCGAATCCCCTGAGCGGCAGAACCATCGCCGTCATCGGCTTCGGCAGCCAGGGAAGCGCCCACGCCGAGAATCTCCGCGACAGTGGACTGTCCGTCACGGTAGGCCTGCGGGCAGGCAGCAGCAGCCGGGAGAAGGCCTTTGAGGCCGGTTTTCAGGTCCTCGGCATCGAGGAAGCCGCCGCGCAGGCGGACGTGGTCGCCCTGCTTATTCCCGACGAGGAGCACGGAGAGACCTACAGAAGGCATCTGGCCGGATCCCTCGCAGAGGGAAAGACCCTCCTTGTGGCACACGGTTTCTCCCTTCACTTCGGGCAGGTAGAGCCTCACCCCGGTCTCGACGTCGTCATGGTCGCCCCCAAGGGGCCGGGACACCAGGTGAGGAGCGAGTTCCGGCGGGGCCGAGGCCTGGTCATGCTCGTCGCCGTTGAGCAGAATTTCTCCGGTCACGCCCGCGACACCGCCCTCCAGTACGCCTCGGCCATCGGAGGCGGGCGGGGCGGAATCTTCGAGAGCACTTTCAGGGACGAATGCGAGACGGACCTCTTCGGTGAGCAGGCCGTGATCTGCGGCGGCCTTACGCACCTGATAGCGGCCGGATTCGAGACCCTCGTCGACGCCGGCTATCCCCCCGAAGCAGCCTATTTCGAATGTGTCCACGAAGTGAAGCTCACCGCCGACCTGATCCACCTCCGAGGCATTTCGGGGATGAGGGATGTTATCTCAAACACCGCCAGGTTCGGCGACGTCACCAGGGGACCGCGCGTCATTGGACCCGAGGTCCGGGAGGAGATGAAGAAGATTCTCTCCGAGATCCGCTCGGGCAAATTCGCCGAAGAGTGGATGGAAGAGAACCGCTCGGGCCGCAGAGTCTTTTCGTCACTCCTCGACCGGCAGAGGGACAAGCCCATTGAACAGGTCGGCGCGAGGATCAGGAAACTGATCCATCCCCCGGGCAGGGAAAGCCAGGGGATAGAGTGAGACTGCCGATCGCCAGGGAGGGCTGGCCTTTCATACTGGGCGCCGCCGCACTCTTCGGCTTCTGCCTCGCCCTGAAGGTTCCGTGGGCATCCATCGCAGCACTTGTCCTGACGGCTTTCATCATCTGGTTCTTCAGGGATCCCGAGCGCAGCGTCCCCGCCGGCGACGACGTACTGGTCTCTCCGGCGGACGGCAAGGTGATCGAACTTCTTCCCCAGCCGGACGGGGGGGTCAAGGTCGGCATATTTCTCTCCATCTTCGACGTTCACGTCAACCGCCTGCCCGCCTCGGGTGAGATAACGGATGTCTCCTACCGCAGGGGGCGCTTCCTCGCCGCCTGGAACACGATCGCCTCGGACGAGAACGAGCGGTGCGGCATCACCATCGTGCACTCCAGGGGGACGGTGCGGGTCGTCCAGGTGGCCGGCCTCATTGCGCGGCGCATTATCTGCCGGATCAAGCCGGGACAGAGGGGCCGGCAGGGCGAGCGCTACGGACTCATCCGCTTCGGCTCCAGGGTGGACACGTATCTTCCCGCCGGCGCCCCGGTGGCAGTGAAGATCGGCGACCGCGTGAAGGGCGGGGCTGATATCATAGCCCATTGGAATTAGCTCTGTGATAGAATATTAGCTGGAATGAAGACGAAACAGGTCAAGAAGACAGTCTACATCCTTCCGAATCTTCTGACGGCAGGAAATCTCTGCGCCGGTTTCTACGCCATCATCGCGGCGGTCAACCACGAGTTCGAGAGGGCCGCCGTGGCCCTTGTTCTTGCCGGGATCCTGGACATCTTCGACGGCAAGATTGCCCGCTTCACCGGGTCGAGCAGCCGTTTCGGCATGGAGTTCGACTCCCTCGCGGATCTTCTCTCTTTCGGCGCCGGCCCGGCTGTCCTCATGTACCTCTGGGCCCTGCAGCCCTACGGCAGGGCAGGATGGGTGGCGGCCTTTCTCATAGTCGCCTGCGGCGCCCTGCGGCTTGCACGCTTCAACGTTCAGGCGGACACAAGCGACCGCAAGTGGTTCATCGGCCTGCCCATTCCAGCCGCCTCGGCCTGTGCGGCAACGACCATTCTCCTGCTGAAGACCCCGGTCGTCTTCGACCGGCCCCTGGGGATCGTCTTCATCCTCCAGGCCTATCTTCTGGCCTTCCTCATGGTCAGCACCGTAAGGTACCGCAGCTTCAAAGAACTCGGGATGCGCCAGAAGCACCCCTTCTCCTTTCTTGTTTCAGCTGTTTTCCTTTTTTCCATCATCGCCCTGCGGCCCCGCATCACGCTCTTCACCATGGCCGTGGTCTACGTGCTCTCCGGCCCCGTGGAGATGGTGCTCGCACCGCTCTTGAGAAAGGGCCTGCTGGCGGTATCCGGGGAGAAGCGGAGGAAGGCAAACCAGCGGCCACTATCGTGACCGGGAGGGCAGTCGACATGGCCCGACGCATCTATCTGTTCGACACTACACTGAGGGACGGGGAGCAGTCTCCGGGCTTTTCCATGAACATCGGCGAAAAGCTGACCATGGCCAAGCAGCTGGCCCGCCTCGGCGTGGACATCATCGAAGCGGGCTTCCCCATTTCATCCGAAGGGGACTTCGAGGCGGTCCGCACCATAGCCCGCGAAGTCCGCAAGCCGACCATCGCCGGTCTCGCCAGGGCCGTACCGGGCGACATCGATCGCTGCTGGGATGCCGTCAAGGACGCGTCCCGGCCGCGGATCCACACGTTCATAGCTACTTCCGACATACACATCCTCCACAAGTTCAAGACCACCCGCAAGGAAATCCTCCGTAGAACCGTCAAGGCCGTAAAGAGAGCCAAAGGCTACTGCGACGACGTGGAATTCTCCGCCGAAGACGCCTTCCGCAGCGACGTGGACTTTCTCTGTCAGGTCGTGGAGGCGGCCATCGACGCCGGCGCGACGACGATCAACATTCCCGACACCGTCGGCTACGCCATCCCTTCCGAGTTCGGAGAACTCATTCGCAAGATCCGTGAGAGAGTGCCCAACATAGACGCGGCGGTACTCTCCGTTCACTGCCACAACGACCTCGGCCTCGCCGTGGCAAATTCCCTGGCTGCGGTTCAGAACGGGGCGGGCCAGATCGAGGGCAGCATCAACGGCATCGGCGAACGGGCAGGCAACGCCAGCCTGGAAGAGATAATCATGGCCGTCAAAACCCGCAAGGCCCTCTTTCAGGTATCCACGGGGGTGAAGGCGGAGGAGATCTACAAGACCAGCAGGCTCCTCAGCCGGATAACGGGCATTGGCGTCCAGCCCAACAAGGCCATTGTCGGGAAGAACGCCTTCGCCCACGAGGCGGGGATCCATCAGGACGGGATGCTCAAGGACGCCCGAACCTACGAGATCATGACACCCGAATCGGTTGGTCTCCCGCAGAGCCACCTCGTCCTGGGAAAGCACTCCGGCAGGCATGCCTTGCAGAAGCGGCTGCAGAGCCTCGGCCTCAAGCTCTCGAAGGAGCAGGTCAACAGTGCCTTCGAAAGATTCAAGGACCTGTGCGACAAGAAAAAGGAGGTCTTCGATGAGGACCTGATCGCCATCGTCGCTCAGGAGATCGTTACGGTGCCTGAGATTTTCCGGCTCGAGTATCTCAACACCAACAGCGGCAGCAGCACCATTCCGACCGCGACGGTCATCCTCCGGCGCGAGAACGAGACCTTCCAGGATTCCTCCACGGGGGACGGCCCGGTGGACGCGGCGTACCGGGCTATCGACAAAATCACCGGTCTGCCGGGGAAGCTGGCGGAGTACAGCATCACGGCCGTCACCTCGGGGAAGGACGCTCTCGGCGAGGCGAAGGTGAAGGTCAGGTTCGGGGATTGGGAAGTCCCGGCAAAGGCGGCCTCCACGGATATCATCGAGGCCTCGGTTCGCGCCTACCTCGTGGCCGTCAACAAGATGCTCGCTGCCCGGCCCGCTGAAAAGGGCCGGAAGAGGACCTCCCCCAAAGCGAAACCCAGGGGCTTCTAACCTCTCACCTTAGGGCTCACGCAAGAATAACTTCCCATTTTCGCATCTCATATTCGGGCCGTCTTCGGCCTATCCTCAATCACAAAATCCTCAAAATAGCCCGCTATTCCTGCGGTTTCGCTTATTCAGATCGACCAAATCCGACCTGAACCTGAGCGCCAATTCTGTGAACTTATTCTTGCGTGAGCCCTTACTCCCACTCGATGGTGCTGGGAGGCTTGGAGGAGATGTCGTAGACGACCCGGTTGACCCCACGGACCTCGTTGATGATCCGGTTCGAGATCCTCCGCAGAATCCTTGCAGGCAGGGCGACCCAGTCGGCCGTCATCCCGTCCCGGGAGTGGACGGCCCGGACGGCGACGACCTTCTCGTAGGTGCGGAAATCTCCCATGACCCCCACCGACCTTACCGGCAGAAGCACCGCGAAAGACTGCCATATTTCCCGGTAGAGACCAGCCTTCACCACCTCCTCGGTGATGATGGCGTCGGCGGCCCGAAGCAGTTCCAGGTTTTCGTCCGTCACCTCGTCAATGATCCGGATCGCGAGGCCCGGGCCGGGAAAGGGCTGACGGTGCACGATTTCCTCCGGGAGGCCTATCTCCCGGCCGACAATCCTTACCTCATCCTTGAAAAGCTCCCTGAGGGGCTCGATGAGCTTCAGCTTCATCACCTCCGGCAGGCCTCCCACGTTGTGGTGCGATTTGATGACCGCCGCGGGCCCTTTGAAGGAAACGGATTCTATCACGTCGGGGTAGAGCGTACCCTGGGCGAGAAAATGCACCTTGCCTATCCTTTTCGCCTCCTCTTCGAAGATCTTGATGAATTCCCGGCCGATGATCTTGCGCTTTTTCTCCGGGTCCACGACACCCTTGAGCTGCCGGAGGAACCTCCTCGCGGCGTCGACGTGATCGAGGTTCAGGTGGAGGTGGTCGCGAAAGGTGCGCACGACCTCTTCCGCCTCATTCCGGCGGAGAAGTCCGTTGTCGACGAAAATGCACGTCAGGCGGTCGCCGATGGCGCGGTGCAGGAGCAGGGCGACCACCGAGGAGTCCACTCCACCCGAGAGGGCACAGACCACCCTTCCGTTCTTTCCGACTTGACGGCGCACCGACGCAATCGTGTAGTCCACAAAGGATTTCATGTCCCAGATGGGCCGGCAGCCGCAGATGCGGCGGACGAAGTTCTCCAGGATCCTGGTTCCGATGGGGGTGTGAACGACCTCGGGGTGAAACTGCAGACCGAACAGCTTTCTCTTCACGTCCGCCATGGCAGCCACGGGAGCGTTCGCCGTCCTTGCCAGCGGCCTGAACCCTTTCGGAAGGACGTTGATCTTGTCCCCGTGGCTCATCCAGACAACGTCAGAGCTCTCGCCGCTCTTTCCCGACAGCCCGTGGAAGAGCCCTCCCCGTCGAAGGATCTCCAGGTGCGCTCTGCCGTACTCCCGACCGCGGGCGTGCCCGACCTCCCCGCCCAGCGTGTGGGCCATGACCTGCATCCCGTAGCAGATGCCGAGCACGGGAACACCGAGCTCGAAAACGCCCTTCGGCCCCAGCGGAGCCGCCTCATCATAGACTGACGCGGGCCCTCCGGAGAGTATCACTCCACGGGGATTGAAGCGCCTGACCGCCGCCGGCTTGGCGGTGCAGGGCCAGATCTCGCAGTAAACCTTCTCCTCCCTGACTCTCCGGGCGATGAGCTGGGTGTACTGGGATCCGAAATCAAGGATCAACACCTTCTCGGAATGCAGCTCCCGAGCGGTTGTTGTCTTCTTCTTCTCGGCCATCTTTTTTCTCCCTTTAAGTCCGGGGATTCTACCACAGGGGCGTTTTCGCTCCTATTGACATCACTTTTCTCAGCTGGTTCCTTCCCTCAGGCCAGCGTGGGCTGTTTTCAAGAGGTATTTTCAAGACTGACAAGGCGTTGAAGGCTGCCGGAGGTCCGCCTCAGGCGGACCGCACAAGCGAACTGCAGCGCAACGCGGCCAGAGCGGAAAAAGCCTGCCCTGAGCGAAGTCGAAGGGGGCTTCGAGAATGCACCATGCTAGTCGAATCTGTAATTGGGGGCTTCCTTGGTGACAACGACGTCGTGGACGTGGCTTTCCCGCAGTCCCGCGCTGCTCATCCGGATGAATCTCCCCTTGGTCTGCAGCCCCTTGATGGTCTCGCTCCCGGTGTATCCCATCCCCGCCCGGATTCCGCCGACGAGTTGGTGTACGCTGTCCGACAGGTACCCCTTGTAGGGAACCCGCCCTTCCACGCCCTCGGGGACAAACTTTCTCTCGTTGTACTCGTCCTCCTGGAAATAACGGTCCTTGGAGCCCGCCGCCATGCCACCGATGGAGCCCATTCCCCGGTACACCTTGTAGCTGCGGCCCTGGTAGAGCATCTTTTCGCCGGGGCTCTCCTCCACCCCCGCGAAGAGAGAGCCGATCATGACGGTGTTCGCACCGGCCGCCAGGGCCTTCGTCACGTCTCCCGAAAATTTTATGCCCCCGTCGGCAATAATCGGGACCCGGGCCGCCCCGGCCGCCCTGCAGCACTCCATGATGGCCGAGATCTGGGGAACTCCGACGCCGGCGACGACCCGGGTCGTGCAGATTGAGCCGGGACCTATTCCCACCTTGACTGCATCCACCCCGGCCTTGATGAGATCACGGGCCGCCCCGGCGGTGGCGATGTTCCCTGCCACGATATCGACCTTCCTGCCGAAAAGGCGTCGCAGCCGTCTCGCCGTGGTCAGCACTGCCTCGGAGTGCCCGTGGGCGGTATCGATGACGAGGGCGTCGGCTTCGACTTCCACCAGGCGCGACGCACGGCGCTCCGCCTCTTTGCCCACTCCGACTGCCGCCGCCACGCGCAGCCGCCCGTGACTGTCCTTGCAGGCGTGGGGGTATTTCATTGTCTTCTCTATGTCCTTGATCGTGATCAGGCCGACCAGGTTCCCCTTCTTGTCCACCACGGGAAGCTTTTCGATCCGGTGGCGATGGAGAATTTCCGTAGCCTTCCCAAGGGTAACCTTGCCACTGACGGTAACGAGGTTCTTCTTCGTCATGAGGACCGAAACCCTCCTCTCGAGGTTCTCCTCAAAGCGCAGGTCGCGGTTAGTGAGGATGCCGACGAGTTTCCTCCCCTCCACGACAGGAACCCCCGAGATGCGGTACCGGGTCATTATCTCCATCGCTTCACTGACCGGCCGGTCGGAGGTTATTGTGATCGGGTCGATGATCATCCCGCTCTCGGAGCGCTTCACTTTGTCCACCTCGAGGGCCTGAGCATCTTCGGTCAGATTCTTGTGGATCACTCCGATCCCCCCCTCCTGCGCGAGGGCTATGGCAAGGCGAGACTCGGTCACGGTGTCCATAGCCGCGGAGACAATGGGGATGTTGAGCCTGATATTCCGCGAGAACATCGTGGATGTGTCGACGTCCCGCGGAAGGACCCGGGAGCGCCCCGGCAACAGCAGGACGTCGTCAAAAGTAAGGGTTTCTGGGATTTTCTTCTGTACCATGATTTCCTTTCACTTGGTGCAGGACGATTTCATGCGGCCGTTACCGGAACCGGCATCCTGGATGCGGCAGGCGGAGATCCTGCTGGCATGGTTTACGGTCTCGTGGTTTTCCAGGCACTTGTGCATCTATCCGTACAGTTCGAATCTCTCCACCGTCAATCCCGCTGTGTTGGCGTAGAGCATGAGGAGTTCGACTTCGCTGCGCTTGATCACGGGAGGCTCACTGCGGCTGACGGCGACCACGCCGACCACCCGCTCCCTGGCGATGAGAGGCACCGCGACGACGGCCAGCCGCCCCCCGGGGAGGGCGGCGTTGAAGGATTCCCGGTACTCCTCCTTCTGCAGGGGTGAGCCCACGGCCTCGGCCAGTTCCTTCGCCGAAAAGTGCACTATCCCCACGGGCCGCTTCCCCGCGGCGGACATGACGAGCAGGTTCCCTTCCTCCTGAAGAGAGACCCGGATGCCCTTCACCGCATCCTCCGGCATGCCGAGACCAAGCTC
>JAUWCW010000220.1 GCA_030609125.1 Candidatus Rokuibacteriota bacterium | reverse complement strand
CGGCTTCATCAACACCGGGATCTCCCTGAACGCCTCCTTTGCCGGGGGGATGGCCGACAGGGGGGGGATTTCCGTCTTCTCCCAGTCCGGGGCGCTCTGCACAGCCATCCTCGACTCGGCGAAGCAGCGCAGGCTCGGCCTGGCCAAGGTCGTCAGCATCGGCAACAAGGCGGACCTGACGGAGGTGGACCTTCTGCTCGCCCTGGCCAGGGACGAGCAGACCAGGGTCATCATCGGGTACCTGGAGGACATCCGCTCCGGCGACGACTTCATCGCCGCCGCGGAGGAGGCCTCCTCCGCCAAGCCCGTCATCATCATGAAGTCCGGCACGACCAGCGCGGGCCTGAGGGCGGCGTCCTCGCACACCGGTGTCCTTGCCGGGGCCGACATCGCCTACGGCGCCGCCTTCCAGCGGGGGGGAGTCATCCGGGCCGACGCCTACGAGTCCCTTTTCGATTTCGCCGCCGCCTTTTCCATGCAGCCCCTGCCCGGCGGCCGCCGGGTGCTCATCATCACCAACGCCGGCGGCCCCGGTACGATGGCTGCCGACGCCGTCGAGAAGGCGGGGCTGACCGTCGCCTCACTGGACAGGAGCACGGCGGCGTCGCTGCGGCAGAGGCTTCCGACCGCGGCGGTGACGGGCAACCCGGTGGACGTTCTCGGCGATGCCGACCCCGACCGGTACGCGGCGGCCCTGGATGCCGCCCAGGACGACGAGGGGGTGGACGCCATCATGGTCATCCTCACCCCCCAGGCGATGACCCTTCCCGCCGAGACGGCCCGCGCCGTCGCCCGGTGCATTCGCGGCGACAAGCCGGTGCTGGCGGTTTTCATGGGGGGAAGGGATGTCATGCCCGCCAGGGAGGAGCTCGTGCAGGCGGGTCTTCCCGACTACAGTTCCCCGGAGCGGGCGGTGGCGGCCCTGAGGGCGATGTGCGACTACGCCGGCTGGAGGAAGCGGCCGCCCCGGATCGTGACGCGCTTCCGGGTCAACCGGCGGCGCGTGGAGCGGATCATCGCCCGCCGTCTCCGGGCGGGACAGCACCGCATCGGCGAGGTGAGATCAAAGGCCATCCTCCGTGCCTACGGCTTCAGGATTCCCGAGGGGGCCCTCACCTCCTCGGCGGCGGAAGCGGTGGAGGCGGCGGAGCGCATCAGCTACCCCGTGGCGGTCAAGATCGTCTCCCCCGACATCGTCCACAAGTCGGACCTCGGAGGGGTGCGGCTCAACGTGGCCAGCCGGGAGGGGGTGGAGGACGCCTACGACCTGATGATGCTGCGCATAGGCCAGCGCGCCCCGGAGGCGAGGATCGACGGGATCTACGTGGAGAAGATGCTGCCCCGGGGCGTGGAGGTCATCGTCGGCATGAGCCGCGACCCCCAGTTCGGTCCCATGCTGATGTTCGGGCTGGGAGGAATATTCGTCGAGGTGATGAAGGACGTCACCTTCCACCTTGCCCCCGTTACCCACGACGAGGCGATCCGGATGCTCACCTCCACCCGCTCCTACGAGATTCTGCAGGGCGCCCGGGGGGGGCAGGCGGTGGATCTGGACGACATCGCCACGGGGCTGCAGCGGATCAGCCAGCTGGCCACCGACTTTCCCCGGATCACCGAAATCGACATCAACCCCTTCATGGTGAGCGAGGCCGGGAGAGAGCCCTTCGTGGCCGACGCCAGGATCACCGTCCGGGGGGAGGCCGAACTTCATGAGTGACGCCGGACGCAGCTCTTTCGACCCGGACTGGCAGGAGAAGTACCCCGAGATGGTCCTCACCGCGGGCCGGGCCGTGGCGCGCCTCAATCCCGGCAACCGGGTCTTCGTCGGAACGGGCTGCGCCGAGCCGATAGCGCTGGTGCGGGCCCTCACCGACCGGGCGGCGGAATTGGCGGACGTGGAGATCGTGCACCTTCTGACCATGGGCGAGGCGCCCTACGCCGACCGGAAGCTCTCGGAGTGCTTCCTGGTGAACAGCTTCTTCATCGCCGAGAACGTCCGCGGCCACATTCAGGAGGGGCTGGGGGACTACACGCCCATCATGCTCTCCGACATCCCGCGGCTCTTTCACTCCGGTCAGCTCCCCCTCGACGCGGCCCTCATCCAGGTGTCACCCCCCGACGACCGGGGAAAGGTGAGCCTCGGCATCTCGGTTGACATCGTCCGCAGTGCGGTTGAGAACGCCTCCCTGGTGATCGCCCAGGTGAACCCCCGGATGCCCCGGACCCGGGGCGAGAGCTTCCTCGACGTCTCGGACCTGGACATCCTGGTGCCGGTGGACGCGCCGCTGCTGGAGGTGCACCTGCCCCCCGTGGACGAGGTGACGCGCCGGATCGGCGAGCACGTCGCGTCCCTGGTGGAGGACGGCTCCACCGTCGAGTTCGGCATCGGCCGCATTCCCCACGCCGTGGTGGAGCTGCTGAAGGAGAAAAGGGACCTCGGTATTCACACCGAGATGTTCAGCGACAGCATCATGGAGCTGGTCGAGTCGGGGGCGGTGACGGGGGCGAGAAAGAGCCTCGACCGGGGAAAGGTCACCGCCAGCTTCTGCATGGGCACCCGGGCGCTCTACGACTACGTCGACGACAACCCCCTCTTCGTCTTCCGGCCCACGGAGTACGTCAACGACACGGGCATCATCGGCAAGCAGCACAAGATGGCGGCCATCAACACCGCCCTGGAGGTCGACCTCACCGGCCAGGTCTGCTCCGACTCCCTGGGTAGCCGTTTCTACTCGGGGATCGGCGGGCAGGTGGACTTCAACCGCGGCGCCGCCCGCTCGCCGGGAGGAAAGGCGATCATCGCCCTGCCCTCGACGGCGAAGGGAGGCACGGTGTCGAGGATCGTGCCCCGCCTCAGCCCCGGGGCGGGGGTGGTGACGACCCGGGGAGACGTTCACTACGTCGTCACCGAGCACGGCGTGGCTTATCTTCACGGCAAGAGCGTTCAGGAGAGGGCCCTGGCCCTGATCAGCATCGCCGGCCCCGAGTTTCGGTCCATGCTCTTTCACGAAGCCATCGAGGCGAAGTACCTGAGGCCCGACATGGCCCGGGTGGAGGACAGGGTGGTCGTCACCTCGGGGGAAATGAAGACGACCTTTCTCACCGAGGACGGCACGCAGATCACCTTCCGGCCTATCCGCCCCACCGACGAGGCGACCATGAGGGACCTGGTCTACCACCTTTCGCAGGAGACGATCTACTATCGCTTCATGGCCAACGTGAAGCACTTCCCGCACCGGCAGATCCAGGACTTCGTTTACATCGACCACCGCAAGGACGTGGCCATCGTGGGGACCCTCCCCGAGGCGCACGGCGAGGAGATCATCGCCGTCGGGAGGTACTACCTGGACGGCCGGACCAATCGGGCCGAGGTCGCCTTCGTCGTCCGCGACGAGTGGCAGGGACACCACATCGGGAGGTTCCTCTTCAGGCACCTGGCGACCATCGCCAAGCGCAACGGCATCTCGGGCTTCACGGCGGAGGTGCTCCGGGGGAACAAGCGGATGCAGGACATCTTCAACCACAGCGAGTACAAGGTGATCGCCAAGCTGAGCGACGACGTCTTCAGCTTCCGGATCGACTTCTGACGTGCCCTGGAGATTCCTCGTCGCGTGAGCCTCAGAACTCCTCCCCTGACCAATACTGGTTGGCCGGGATGATGACGGTCATGGTTCCGTCGTCTCTCAGCGTTATGCTCGGGTCGTACCGGTCGGTATACCAGACGCCGACCTTCTTTCCGCTCCCGTCTACGATCGTGTACCCCTGCGGGTTGGTGGCGCAGATTCGGGCGACGTCGGCAAAGCTTCGCTTGATCACCTTTCCATGGGTGCCGGCAAGGTCGAATTTCCACCACAGACTCGACTGCAGCTCGAAGTCCCCGGACACTCCGAGGATGGCCCTGGGGCTGGATCGCTGCCCGATCCCATAATAGCTCATGCCCGGCATCGGCTCGAGGGACTGTATGGACTCTCGCACCTCTCGGCTGGGCTCGATCCTTCCTGCTTGACCGGCCAGGCCGGGAGTCACTGCCGAAAAGATAAGAAAAACGGCAGCCAGACCTGCGAGCGCCGTCAACCTGATCGTTGTATTGAACATTTCCACCATCTCCTCTCGTCTTCTCACCTCTCTAATTTTAGATGAGCCGTGACCAGCTTCGAACCCCCATCCTGTCCTCCCGGGTCCTTCGGCCGGTGTCTGGACGCCTCGGCCGTCTTCCCGGTAAGATAGGGCGAGAGGAGAATCCGCAGATGGCGACCTACAGTCACTCCAG
>JAUWCW010000086.1 GCA_030609125.1 Candidatus Rokuibacteriota bacterium | reverse complement strand
TCATCATGGTCGGGGCGGTATGCCTGTTCCTCGACTGGACCCTCTGGCCTCTGCGCATCGCCCTCGTGGTAATCACCATCGCCAATGCCGAGGCCATTCTCATCACCATCGTTTCCCCAACCTGGCGCGTCGATGTCACATCTATCTACCATGCCTGGCGGGACAGGAGTGGAATTCCCCCGGTTTCGTAGACAGATAGATGGGGTGCAATTGGAGGACAAATCTGGTGCCCAATAGGTGTCCACTTGAAATCATACTCAGTCACAATAGGTCACACTCAGTAATTGTCGGGTTTCTTAGTAAAGATAAGGGGTTGGCGCAGGTTCTGATGTGTCTCTGTCGACAGAGGGATAGGCGAAATCTCGGTCCCATGGGAGGATTGTCCCCACAACACCTTGATGTCCTTGAGCTTTTACTAAGACGGCTGTGTTCCCGCCGGGCGCGGTCTTCTTCTCGTTGACAAGGTGAGGGGGAGGGTCGTAGATTCCTCGCATGCCGGGGATTCAGGATGATACTCCTTGACGGCTCGCACGGGGAGGGAGGGGGGCAGATCGTCAGAAATGCCCTCGCCCTCAGCCTGTTGACAGCCAGGCCCTTCAGCATCAGGGATATCAGAAAAGGGAGGAGGAAGCCAGGGCTCAAGGCGCAGCACCTCGCCTGTCTGCGCGCCGTCGGGCAGTTGAGCGATTCGCGGTTCGAGGGAGCAAAGCCGGGGAGCGAGTGGCTGGAATTTCACCCCGGGCCCGTCACCAGCCGCCGACTTTCCCTCGACATCGGAACGGCCGGATCGATAACCCTCCTCCTGCAGTCCCTTTTCCTGCCGCTCCTCTTCGCGGGAGCGTCGAGCCGCCTGAACCTCAGGGGCGGAACCGACGTCGCCTGGAGCATGCCGGCGGACTACTTCAAGGATCTCTTCCTGCCCCACCTCCGGCGATACGCCGCCTTCGAGTGCACGATCGTGAGGCGGGGATACTACCCGAGGGGAGGAGGCGAGATGGAGGTGCGGATCGAGCCAAGGCTGCGGGCCGGCACTCTCGGCGGTCTGCTTTCGGGGGACGGGGAGGCCGGCAGCGCCATGGACCTGACCGCTCTCGGCCGGCTTCATCGCGTAGAGGGAGTGAGCCACGCGAGCACCTTTCTCAAGGGAGCCCGGGTCGCCGAAAGGCAGGCGCAAGGCGCGAAGGAAGGGCTGCGGTTTCTCGAAGTGCCGGTGGCCATTCGGATCTCATACTCCGAAAGCCTCTGTCCCGGCAGCGGCATCTTCCTCAAGGCTGTGTACGGGGAGCGGGACGAAGGGCAGCCTGGCAAGCCATCCCTGCTCGGGGCTGACTGCCTCGGTGAGAAAGGCAAGCCGGCGGAGATCGTCGGCAAGGAAGCGGCGGACACACTCGTGAAGGCCATGGAGCGTGACGCTCCGGTGGACGACCACCTCCAGGACAACCTGATCCCTTGGCTCGCTCTCTTCGGGGGAGCCGTGAGAGTGTCCGGCCTGACGGGGCACACGCGATCGAGCATCTACGTCTGCGAACAGTTCCTGAAGACCCGTTTCAGGAGGGAAGGGGACCTGCTGAAGGTCTGACGGCCCTGTCACCGATACGCCGACATCTCCGCCGCCGCCGCGGTGCCGCGGTTGACAGGCGGCACCCCGCAGGCACAATATCGCCGATGGGCACGGCAGCAGAAACTTCGTATCCGGCGTTTCTCCACACCTTCAGCCTTGCTCTCTACGGCATCGCCATCATCACTTCACTCCTCTTTCGTCGGAAGGGCCGTCTCCGCCAGGTTGCCTTCTGGTGCGCCGCCGCCGGTTTTGGCGGACAGCTTCTCCAACTCGTCCTTCGCTGGCGTGCCTCGGGGCACCTGCCGGTGACGGGGCTCTTCGAGACCCAGCACTTTCTGGCGCTCTGGGTGACCGGCTCGGCGCTCTACTTCTACCTGCGCTACCGCGCCGCCCCCCTCCTGCCGTCTGCCTCGGCCCTCGCCGTCGCCGCTCTTATCCTTGCCTCCCGTGGACCGAGAGCGATCGTCCCCCTCACCCCGGCAATCGACACACCTCTTTTTCTCATTCATGTGGCGACGTCGTTTGCCGCCTACGGACTCTTCGGCGTGGCGGCGCTGACCGGGATCCTCCGCCTGACGGGCAGTAAGATCGCCCCGGGGACAGGCGACAGGAGGATTCTCGACGAGTGCCTCTACATCGGGTACATCCTCTTCACCTGGTGCATGATCGCCGGCAGCCTCTGGGCCTACCTCGCCTGGGGCTCCTACTGGACGTGGAAGATCAAGAACCTCTGGTCCTGGATCCTCTGGTTCTACTACTCGGGTGTCATTCACGTGCGCCGCCGCGGAGGGTGGCAGGGGTGGCCGGTGGCTCTCCTGGCGATCGCCGGTTTCGGGCTGGTCCTCTTCACCTACCTGGGCCTTGGGCTTCTCTTCAAAACCTCCCACCCCCTGCTGTAGACGGAGCCTGGCGAGGATGAAAACTGGAATGATGAAGGCCGCACAGCCGGCGGCAATACTGAGAGCCCTCTGGAAGGTCTCGATCTCTCCCGTGACCTTCGTCGTCCTCAGCCTCCTCTGGTGCCTCGACCTTGCTGCCGGCTCGATAACAGCCTACTACGCCGACCCGAACTTCTCGGCCAGGATGGACGCGTACCCTTTCAAGGTGTGGCTTGGGCAGGTGGCGCCCCGGACGCTCCCGCACTCCCTCTGGGTCTACATCCTTGTCGCCCTATCCTATCTGCTCGTGCTGAGCCTGCTCTTCTGCACCGTCAACTGGTTCCTGAAGAGAAGGTACCGCCTGCGCGGGCTCGGGGAAGTGCTGGTGCACCTCGGCTTCCTTCTCATCTTCTCCGGCTTCGTTCTCGGCAGCACCTTCGGCGTCCGGGAGCAGAGGATCATGCTCGCCCCGGGAGAGACGAAAGAGCTCCCTTTCCTCGACATGGCGCTCCGCCTCGACGGGATGCGCGTTGTTACGAACGACCGGGGGAGGCCGGTGGACACTGTCAGCGAGGTTGCCCTGCTGCAGGGAGAGAGGGAGGCCGCCGCGGGCGAGGTCCGCATCAACCACCCCCTCATCTGGGGTTCGACCGTCGTTTACCCCCGGGACCGGGCGGGGCGGCCCGACGGCGCCGTCCTGCGCCTCGGTAAGGAGAGGATGGTTCGGGTCCGCCCGGGGGGTCACGTCGATCTCGGGGACGGCCGGCGGATCCTGGTCCAGGCCCTCCTGGGAGAGGGCGAGCGGCGGGGGTCGCTCACGGGACCGGGGGTGCTCCTGGCTCTGCGCGACAGCCGGGGCCGGCACGGGGGGGCGGCATTTCTCTCGAACCGTCCCGGTACGCGACAGGGAGCGGTGCTCGACGGCATGCCGGTCCGGTTTGTCAGCTTTACCGCCGCAGAGGTGGCGGTCTTCGACGTGCACCGCGATCCGGGGATCTGGTTTGCCATCATCGGTGCCGTCGTTCTCGCCTGCGGGACCCTCTGGGCGTTGGCAGGATACCTGGGGATGATACCTTCGGCGGCGGGAGCCGATGGTGCCTGAGGCGGAAGGGGCGTTGTAACGAGGACGGGACCAGGGAACAACTGAAGTCGAGGCAAAAGCTGAGATCGCCCGTTCCGGTGCGCCGAAAGCCGTCTTGTAGCGTCCAGAAAGTGTTGTCCAACATTATAGCCTGAAATAGGTTGACATGTTCCTCCCGCACTAGCCGGCATTGTCCGGTGAAAGGAGGGACAGGATGTGTTTTGGAGAAGGAAGGAGGAGGCCGTTGTCCCCACGGCAGGGGCGAGGCGTCCCGCAAGGTATCAATAATCCCATGCGGGGTACTCCTGATCTATTGAGGAAAAGGACTTTTTGTGCTGGAACTCAAGCAGAGTGCCCGGATAAAGTCCACTAGCTTCCAATTCTGGTTAAAGGCTGTCTATCTAACGGGGGACGCTTACGACAGTCTCAGGCTTCACTTCTTTGTATCACCCGTATTTTCATCAGGAGTCAAGTGCACGTAGTGCGGAGAAAGGATTGCAATGCCTGCCTCGTTGAAGGCATCCTGGATGCCGGCGTGCAGGGCACCCAGAGTGGCAATGCGCTCCTCAGGATGCAGCAAAAAAGCGTTCAGCTGATATTCGACATAGAAATCTGAGAGGGCCGTCTGAATAATAAAGGGTTTCGGATCTTTTTTCAAACCTGGAGTCCGATCGGCTGCCAGAAGAAGCTGCTCATGAACCTTTCTCCATGGCTCGCCGTAACCGATGCTCACGGAGGTGTGAATAATCACCCCCATTTCACCGGCCAGACGTGAGTAGTTCTTGGTGGATGTGGACAGGACGACCGAGTTGGGGATGGTGATCTCTTCCCTTTTGGCCGTCCTGATCTTCGTAGCAAGCATGCCGAGAGAGAGAACAACACCCTCCGTGTCCCCGATGCGCACATAGTCGTCAGCATGAAGTGTCCGTGAGTACATGAGGACAAGTCCACTCATGGCTTGGCTGACGACTCCTGTGCCGCCCAGCGATATCATCAGACCGAGAAGAATGCTTAGCCCCTTGAAAGCCTCGCTTCCACTGCCTGGCAGGTAGGGATATACGGCAATGAGAGCGAATATCCAGATGATGACGACGAAGATGCGCCTCGTGGGCTGAACCATTTCGGGATACATCCAAGGTATTCTTATTTTTTCGGACGACACAGCATTCAGTACAGTGCGAGAGAGTCGGGTCAGCAGACGGGCGATAACGAATACGACGGCTATTGTGAAAAGATTCGGCATTGTGTGAAGGATGCCGAGGGCGAGGCCCTGAAAGGTGGAAAGAAGGTAATCTCCCAGCGCCTCCCCCCAGGGTCGAGTGTAAGGGAAAAGCATCAGAACAAGGTGAATCCACAGATAACCCAGAAGGAGCCTTGCCATCCAAGCGGAAAAACTGAATATACGATGGGTAATCGTGGTGAATTGCCGAGGTTCGGTTACGGCGATGGCCCTGGCGGCGGCAGTGCCGATTTTTTTCGTTTCCCTTACGGCGATTCTCCGTTCGAAGAACTGCTCCAAGATCCGAATCAGCTTGAACAGGGCCGCAAGGAGCAAGATTGCAAGCAACGCCAGACCGAGCGCCCGGAGAAAAGCCTTCGGGTCACGCTCCTCCCGGATTCCCGCCAATACGAGGTTGAGACGCTGCAGGGTCACCGAACCGACCTGAGAGAGAGACTCTCCGCCGAGGGGGTCTAGGTCGGAAGCCGTGATCCCGAGGACAACCGTGTCACCGATCCAGAAGATGATGGCGGGCTTGTAGTGCTTCATCGTGGCGTCGGGGACTTCCCTTTTCCCGATGGCTTTCCTGAAGCGCTTGTCCACTCCCTTGACGCGTTCTTCTGGTGTTATCCCACCGTACCGGGCCCTCAATGTGACAATCTTGCGATTGCGAAGCACCAGCACCGCCGGAGTATCCGTGGTTTCGACCGTAATGATCCCCGCCAGACCACCCGGCAACCTGTCAAGGGTCGTTTCCTCCCTGGCGTCCCGTGGTGGTTCGACAGCTTGATCGGCAGGCGTCGCCGCCACGGGAGGTTGAGCCTTGGAGGTCTCGGGGCTTGATTCCGGAAGGGCCGACGAAACGTCCGGAACGGATGTGACTGCCCCAAGCAGGATAGATAGCACGTAAATACACTTGAGTGCCCGGGAAGCATGACCCGTCATAGACAGTCTCGTTTTCTGACCCCTCCCTCGGGGAGAGGCGCTCACCCGAGAGGACCGGGCTTGGCTCGGCCCGCCCATCCGTCTACCTTGCTCGGATCCAGCCTGGTCCGGCCTCCCCATGACTGGCAGTTGCAGTCCATAGACGTTTGCGTTTCGCATTACGCCCCAACCAAGCATTTTGCCGTATCGCATAGGCCCTGCGTCGCATCCATTCCCTTGTGTAACCGTCAGGAGACTAAATCCCAAAAGCGTGGTTGGTCGCGGTTACTGTGTTCTCGTAATAGATTTTGCCACGAGCAGAATCACTTCCGTTTCCCGCGGTTGCCCGCTGGAGGTGTCCATAGTGAGCAGCACCGCAGCCGGCCAGGCGTCCACCAGGGACCACTGTGCTACAGGTATTTGCTGCAAATTATTCATGGTGATCGTCACCTGCTTTCTATAGGAGCTTCCGGCCGTAAGGAGCATCTGCCTCCAGTTCCACGTATCCATGTTTGACGTTACACCCCTGCTGCACTCGACCTCCGCGTACTCGAAGGCACCGGGACTTTTTTCGACTATCGCGATGCCCGAGGGACCCACCACCGTGGACTTCTCGATGGAGGAAAGCGATCCCATCCCCTGGCAATTTTCGAAAATGCCGAAGAGGGATCCATCCACAGTGAGCGTATAGGTTAATTTCAAAATGGGATCTCTGCCGTGCAGTTCCTGGGCCTTCGCCGGAAGGGCGATGCCGAGTGACACCACGAGAGCCAGGGCCGGCAGCCAGAGTGCTGCCCGAGAGAAGTCTTATCTGTTCCATCTTCTTTCTTCCTTTCCTTGGACTACCCTGTCTGTTCAACAAAATGACATGAAGTTGACCCCGAAGAACGTTAGAGAGGAGCGGCCACCCTGGTTGACGGCGGCCCTCCAGGAGTAAAGAAGCCCATGCCCTCCATCCGACTACCTTCCCAAAGAAAGCAATACCAAAAAAGTATGGTACGCGAGACGGACGAAACGGATTACAATGGGTGCCTATTACTAAAATAGAGCATTTTTTTGTTTTCGCAATATTCCTTGTTGCTAACATATTTCTTGTGCTTGACTCGGATGCCTGAAATTCCCTCAGTTTCATGGGCACAGTTGTCTGTCAAACGTGGTGCCCAATAGGTGTCCATCCAGGATCACATTCAGTAACACTCAGTCACTGTCGCCTTTCTAATAATACTAAGGGGTTGACGCAAGTTGCGAAGTGTTCCCAAAGACTTACACCAACCCCTTTTTTCGCCCTTAAAATCCCTTGAGGCTTGTCCTCGTGTGGGTTCGACACCCACTCCCGGCACCAATCTTTTCAGACACTTGCGTCGCTGACCCCTTATCCCGTGTGGAGAATCATGCAAATTGCGAATACCGCCCACACCCGGAAGGATGCTCCTTCTGATAACTGCAAGCAAATGGATTTCCTGGCTGCGCCCCTATCGCAGAAGGCATTTGGCAATCTGGCTCAAAGGACGTACTCATATTTGTGGACGGGTAAGTCCTACTGGGTGCTTGGGGTGTTCCCTTCGATCGGTTGGCTACAGCCCCGGGATTATCGGCTCAGTAGGGGCCGTCTTTTTTTTGCTCAGCGCAAATACTCCGTCTCGTAAGCAATCCAGCTCCTGAACTGCCCATACCACTTCATATCGCCATGTTGGTATTTCCGGAAGATCCCCCATGCGTAAAATAGCTGAGTCAGTCGTATTGCACAAAATGTCGGCACATGCGCCATGTGTGGCGACATTTTCTGGAGAACCTTTTTGGATAGAATACTTGATACTTGTAGATAAATAATGCACTATTTATCCAGCCATGGAGCACGATCGACGAACAGCTCGCGGGCTTCGAGGCGGTCATCGAAGACGAAGTT